>CAXBPH010000235.1:0-11016 GCA_963977445.1 uncultured bacterium
AGGTTGGAAGACAGACAATCTATTATACGTCTCCCCCCCCGTAATATGGGGCGCCGAGGCGCTCACCGCTTCTTTCCACACCCCCGTCGTCGCCCGATTCGCCTCAATCATATTGGCAAAGCCGACGAAGATAGAGCCCCCTTCCGGGTCCAGCATTTGGAGCCCCAATATCGTAACGGACATACCACCGAGAAGCATGATGAGCACGGTAAAGAGATCGGTCCACGCAACGGAGGAAAGACCACCATAGATGGCCCACACCCCCGCCGAAATCCCCAGTACGATAAGGGCCACCCAGAAGGGCCACCCAAAGAGGGATTCCAATGCGAGTGCACCACCATAGAGCACAGCCGCGAGAAAAGCGACCACATTGCTCAATACGGTGACGAAGGCGAAAAACTGCCGAAGCGTACCATTGAAACGCCGTTCCAGATACTCGGGCATGGTAAAAACCCGGGACGCCATGAGGAAGGGAATGAAGAACCAGATGATCATGGAAAAGCTGACCACATTGACCCATTCCGAATCCGCCACGCAGATGCCGAAGATATAGGCGGCCCCAATCATGCCAATGAAATGCTCGGTGCTGATGTTGGAGGCGATAAAGGAGCCGCCCACGACGTACCAGGGCAAAGATCGGCCCGCGAGGAAATAATCATCCGCACTCCCCCGCTCTTTCCGACCGGCCCAGAAGCCTACGAGAGACAGGACTACGAAAAACAGGGCAAAGGCGAGGTAGTCAATGAAACCGAGGGAAAAATTATTCATGCCATCCATTTACATATCCTCCCCAAAGGCATAGGGCATCGTCTGAGATTCCTTCTCAACTACTGTGGGGTGCCACGGACAAGCCCGGTAGGGCTTGCCCGTGAGGTCGGGGAAGTTCACGAACAATTCCATGCGGACTTGACCGTGGTACCCACAAACTCTTTTTCCGACACGCGACATCTATTTATCCTCCCCGATAAGGGTGTAGCTTAGTCCCGCAAACTTCGCAAAGGCCGCGAGGGCATCCAGACAATCGCCATACACCAGTGCATTGTGGTGCGTACCCCCATGTTGAGAGTAGGCCTCCAGAAAAGCGGGCAAGGGCACTGTCGGCTTGAGCCAACCCCGTATCCAGTCTTTGTAGTCCGGGTGCGTACCATCCCCCATCACCGTCACCGGGGCCACAATCAGCCCGAAGCTATCGTTCGGACCTGGCGCGATATTGACAAGCACGGCCGCGCCAGGCTGGGGCGCACAAGAAATCGCCGCCGGGTTCTGCGCGGGCGTAAAGGGAAATTCTTTTTCGTAGAGCCGGGGCTTCGCCGCCGCAACGGCCGGATTAAACTCACCCATGTGGGAAAGAAAGATGGTACCGCCCGCCCAGTCGGGACAAAACATTTCGGTAAAGGTGGTGGGCCCGATGGCTTTACTCAAAGCACCCACGAGGGAGGCTGTCAACACGTCGCCTTCGCCGGCATAGCCAATACCCCGGGCCATGGCCTTGCAGCATTCCAGAAAAGGCACCGTACTCAAGGGCCCGGAATCCTGGTCGAAAGCCAGGAAGTTCATCGAGAAGGCGTCGTAACAATTTTGTTCGAGGTAATCCCGCAGTCCGAGGCCGATCCGTACCGTTCGTAGGTGCACCTCAGGGGGGGCGTCTACTTCGAACTGGGAGCTGTCCTCCGCCATTTCTTCGGCACAGCGCGGGTCGCTTACGGCATTGATGAAGTCGAGCAGCGCGGCGGGCTCAATTTCGTCCACCAGAATCGTTAACTTCTCCGCCAGCACAGCTTCCGGCACGTGGAAATCGCCCATACCGTCAAAGGTAGGTCCAATACGCAATACCTGGGTGGTCGCGAGTCTATAGGCGGCATGGGCTCCCCGAAGCACACCGCAGGCCCGTGTCATGGTTTCTGGATCACTGAGGTGGCCCGCAACAACCACATAGGCTTTGCCCCGTCGGCGCAGCATGGATGCCAAATCCTGCAGGCCATGAATGCCGTGGTTATACAATAACTGCATCGGGTCGACCGTCGGACCGAAATCCAGGTCCGGCGTTGTGTCGAGCATCAAGATGGGCAGGGGCGTCTCCGCGAGGGCATCCACCGCTTCCAGGGAAGGCGAATAGGTGAGATGCAGGGTGACGATGCAATGGACGCCCTCCGACTCGAAGTGGGCCACCGCCGCCTGCACGTCGGCGGCGACACGACAAATGGGCCCTTCCACGACCTCCACGTCCTTAGCGCGAAAGGCCCCCACCACCTCAGCCAGAAAAGGCTCTAATTCGCCACACAACGTGGGAATTGCCTGATCGTAGAGGGTCAGGTAAAGGGGGAGTAATCCAATCTTCGGGACATCCACTTTCATTGGGACTTTCCAGTTGTTACGGCATAGGCTTCGCCTGCCGTCACGTGGCCATAGAGCCGATTAAAGGCTTCGAGATACCCGGCATAACCACGGGCGATTCCATCGGCATTCGCGCGGTCCGGCCGCAATCGACGAACCTTGGCCGTCGAGACCTTGGCACCGAACGCGTGGAGTGCTCCCCGGGTGCCCATCCAGGCCGCATCTTCCAATTGATACACGGGCAGCCCGTCAAACAGTACGCTAACAAGTTGTTGAAATTGAAGCCCCTGGCTGGCCCCGCCACTGAGCACGACACTATCGATGGCCCCCGACGTCTGAACCGCACCAAAGACACGGGCCAGTTCATAGCACATCCCCGCAACAACCGCGCGCACGAGGTCGTCCCGCTGAGTTGCAGGCCCCATGCCCAGGAAACTGGCGCTACCCAGCCATTCCGGGTGGAGCGTATTGGGCCGATTCAGCCACGGAAGGGCCACGAGCCCGTCGGGCGGCAACAAGGCCGCTTCAAAAATCTTAGCCTGCTTAATCAGCGCCCGCTTGGCATTGGAATCGACCAACTGCGCCAGTGCCCAATCCCAGGTGACGTTGCCCGTCAAAAGGGGCTGTATGACCAAGTGCCCGGCCGTGTGGGGCGCGGGGATGGCAAATTGAATGGAGGACGTTCCCTGGAGTTCCTGGGGCAAACAGAAATTGCCGACCCAGGCCGTGCCCAGCGAGCATTGCAGGGGACGCTTCGAAACATGGGCCACGGAGAGATAGCCCGCCTCATGGTCCATGTAGGGCCCGGCAACCGGTATGCCCGCAGGCAACCCGAATCGCTTCGCCGCCCATGGGGATAGGGGATGAAATGCATGCCCGGCGCGCAGGGGGGCAAAGAAGTCGGTGTTCACACCCGCGAAGGCGGCGAGCTCATCCGTCAGCGTGTTGCTCCGCGAATCATAGGCACCAATCTGCAGCGCGTTGCACGCATCCTGGCGCCACACCCCCGTGAGGCGATGGTAGGCGAATTCACCGGCACCGATATAGAGGTTTCTTTCGTGGATCAGGTCGGGTTGGTGGTTGCGCAGCCATGCGATTCGGGCCAGGCCCATCCCCGGCTCATCGCGCAGGGTCCGGGTCCGCCAATAACGCGCTGGCTTCGAGGCGGCGAGGGAACGAAACTCAGGAAAGGCCCGACCATCGTTCCATAAAATCATGGGCGTGAGCGCCGCGCCATTTTCCCGATCGACGATGATCGTACTGCCACCCTGTGAGGCCAGGGCCACTCCGCACACCTGGTCCAATCCACCGAGGGCCTTGCCCACCGCGCGCACGGCAGCGACCAAGGCCTGCTCGACCTTAGGTGGGGATTGCTCGCGCCGACCCGATTCGTCGGTCTCTACCGCGAGCTGCTTCTCCACACCATGGAGCAGACGTCCCGTCTTCTTGTCGTAGGCCGCAACCTTGAGGGCGGTGGTTCCCAGGTCAATTCCGAGGAGCATCATGGACTCCCTTCGCAAAATGAACATCCCGAACGCAGTGCGTTAACCAGGCCCGATGCTCGGCCACCACACTGTCGTCGACGATAAGGTGGCCAATCTGAGACCAATCCGCAAACTTAACAAATGAGGTGCGGCGAAATTTTCGGCTGTCCGCCACAAGCACCGTATCTTCGGCCACATCAATCATGGCCTCAGACACCCGGGCAATACTGAGATCGGTGGTATAAAGCCCCCGTTCATCCAGCGCATCAGCACCCAATATGGCCAGATTCACCCGAAACTTTCGCAGGTTGTCCTCGGTGAGACTGCCGCTGAGATCAGGGCTGTTACTCCGCACGTTACCGCCAAGTAATACGACTTCCATATGGGGATGGGCGTGCAAGGCAGACGCGACGGCCAGCGAAGAGGTCAACACCTGTAGCCCCTCGATGCCCCCGAGTGCCCGGGCCACTTCCAGGGTGGTCGTGCCCGTGTCGATGACGATTCGCATCCCCGGCTCCACCAGGGCGGCCGCCGCACGGGCAATTCCCCGTTTTTCCTCGATACTCGTGCGGTTTCGCTCCAGAAAGGCAAACTCGGCCACCGACTGGCGCGAAAAAATGGCACCGCCATGGGTCCGGGTCAGGGCATTCTGGCTTTCGAGCGCTTCCAAATCGCGACGGATCGTCATGGGCGTCACTTCAAACTCGGACGCCAACTCCAGCACAAAGACTTCGCCCTCCGACGAGAGACGCTCCAGGATGGTGCTTCGTCGGGTGGTTGCCGTTTGCTTTTTATGGGTGCCGTTCTTCAAGGAATAGTCCTAAACGGTCGCAGGCACTTCGGCGAAACTTGCCAGCGTTTGCGCGATCTTGTCTACGACGTAATCAACCATTTCATAGCCTGCGATAAGGGGCAACTTGGTTAACAATGCCGGCGGACAATCCGCCTTGTAGGTCTGAGCACTGATATCCAGTCCCGATGCAACCAGGGCACCGGCAATCTTTTTGGCCGTCTCCAAGTCACGAACGTATACCGTAGACATGTGGCCATAGCCTTCCACTGCGGTGATGAGCGTGTCGTAGCGGGCAGCCAAATCGCGTAACTGCGCACTGAAGTAGGCACCCACAGCCTTCGTCACCGGAGCATTTTCTTTGGCCCACGCGAGAGTTATCAAATACGCCAGGGAGGCGAGCTCTTCCTGCCCATTGGTTACCAGGGCACCAAACTGGGGCAAGTCGTTGTCCATCGCCGCGCTGAAGATAATGCGCGATGCAGGATACTCCCCACCCGGAAAGCCCTTGCCTACGGACACAAAGGTCGGCGTTAATCCATAGTCCCGAAACATGAAAATCTCGCTGTTCCAGATACAGGATTGAATTTCGTCGCACACCGTGGGCACGCCATGGGCCGCACACAAGTCATAGGCCGTGTGGAGGAAGTCACGGGTCAGCAACAAACCACCATAGTTCATCATGACAATCTCGTGAAAGAACCCGGCAATGTGGGTCGTTGCCGTATTGTTTTCCTCAAAGGCCCGCGTCAGGTCTTCGTGATTGTTGGGGCGAATAGCCACAACCCGTAACGTTCCCGATGCTTCAAGGGCCTGCGCCATTTCCGGCCACATGCCCCGCATGACCTGGGTAAGTATCGTCGTGCCGTGGTAATTGCCGGCAAGGCGGCCTTCGTCGTCACCCATCACCAGTATCACCGGCGTCTTGCCTTCGTGGGCCGGTGTGGACATGGCTGGCTGCACCCGGTAGAAGCGGGCCAGGATCATTTTAAGCGCCGCTTCCAGCGCGAGACTGCCCGTTTCCAGATTCAATACCCGATTCATCACGTCGAGACGCCGGGTCCCCAGCAGGGCTTCGAGACCTTCTTCATCATTCTCATCAAGGCCATTAACCGTCGCGACGAGGGCCCGCTCCATCCGACGGGTGATGTTCCCCCGCGTATTGTTATGGGTCGCATTGGGGATGCCAAGCCGACGGGCCTGCTCGATGAGCTGATAGCCGGGAAAGCCATGGCCCAGCGACGCGTGATAGTGCTCACTCTTCGTCGTCAGATAGAGCCGCCCATCTTCGCCGATGCGATAGGGTCCCAGCCCACTGAGGGGGGCCAGCGCCGTTTTGGTAGCGCTGTTGAAACTGTCTATCGAAGCCCCGGCAGAGGTATTCAGGGGTCCAACCTCGACGACCGTCTCCCCCACCTGATCGAGCAGGGCAAGGAGGCGCTGTTGAAAATCCGATGAAAAAAAGTCGGTGGGCCGTTGAGATTCCTGGTGTAATTCTCTTTCCGATTCGCCGGTTAGAAAACTACGTGCACGGCACGCCGCTTCTACAAAGTCGCGGCCGCAGAAATCTGCCAGCGTTCGCGTTACGGGAATAAATTCGGTTGTTTTCGCCGCCATGAGTCACCCATTCCTTCTGAACACTACAATGTTCTAAATTGTTCGAATATGTTTATTACAATACACAAGCATGGAAATCGATGCAAGTTCATCATTGGGGGAATCTATCGTCAGGCCGCACACCGGTCGCTAACGCCAAGTTGACTGCGAACCCCATGGGGCGTAATATATTGGGTATACGCCCGATGCGGTATCGGGCGAACTCAGAACTCACTTCTATGATGCCATCGCGCCCAGCCAAACCGCTGGAACCGGCGGTTCTCCCCTTTTCCATGTGCCGGGTAGGCGTTGGCAGTATTTTGCGCTTGGAAGGGCACCGAAACAGGGTATGTTGCTATGCAGTTGGATGCCACATTCAGTGTGACCTATTCACACCGACTCCGGTGTACACACGGCGTGTTTCGCTCCGAAAACACCCTTTTGACCGATCTCTTATCCACCAATGCCGGTGTTCCTGCCCGCGTGGTGGCCTTTGTCGATGCCGGCCTCGCCGAAGCGGCCCCCGGCTATCTCGCGGAGATGCAGTCCTTTTTCGACGCCAACGCGTCCACAATACAGCTGGTCGCCCCACCCCAGATTCTTCCGGGAGGCGAGACCGCCAAAAAGGACCGAAAAACCCTCGACCGCGCCCTCGAAATCATCAGTGAAACCCACATGTGCCGCCACTCCTATGTCCTCGTGGTGGGTGGGGGTGCCCTGTTGGATTGCGTTGGTCTGGCCGCGTCGCTGGCCCACCGGGGCGTCCGTCTCATCCGCGTGGCCACCACGACCTTGAGCCAATCCGACTCGGCCTTGGGCGTAAAAAACGGTATCAACGCCTTTAACCAGAAAAACTATCTCGGCGTCTATGACGTGCCCTGGGCCGTCATACATGACGAAGCCACCCTGGCCACCCTCAGTGATGGCGATTGGACCTCCGGTTTCAGCGAAGCCGTCAAGGTGGCCCTCTTGAAAGACAAGGCCCTCTTTGAACGCATCGAGCGCGATGCCGATGCCATTCGACTGCGCGATGAAGCCGCAGGCGTGCCCGTCATCCGCGAATCGGCAAAACACCATTTTGACCACATCACCTGCAATGGGGACCCCTTCGAACGGGGTGATGCCCGCCCCCTCGACTTTGGTCACTGGGCGGCCCATAAGCTGGAACAGATGAGCGGCTACGCCATTCGCCATGGTGCCGCCGTCGCCATTGGTCTCGCCATCGACGTGACCTATGCCCGACTTCAGGGCTGGCTCGGAGAAATCCCCCACGAGCGGATTCTTCACACCCTGGAAACCCTCGGTTTTGAATTGCGCCATCCCCTACTCGCCGAAAAAGCAGCCCTCATGGGCGGACTCGCCGAATTCCAGGAACACCTGGGCGGCGTTCGCTCCATCCCCATGATACGCGATATTGGCGACGCCTTTGAAGTCCACGAAATTGATGACGCCATCATGGCCCAGGCCCTCGACTGGCTCCGCGCCTGGGAGCCCGCGGTCGCCGCTTCCGGAAGGAATTGCCCATGAAGTACGAAACTTCCTGCCCCCTGTCCCACCGCGAAATCGTGGATACCTACTACCTCGAACACCGCGCTAAACTTATCGACATCGCCGCATTCTTCGACCGCCTCGAACGGGCCGCCGATGGTACACCAGACAAAGACGATTTTCGGGTGACCGCCCTTCGCGATGCCCTTAATTTGTTAGGCGATGGTGAGGGTGAACGGGCCAAACGGGTCCTCGACCTCCTCAGCGACCCCACCACCGAAATACCCCAATCCGCAGCAGGCACCAAAGGCGCACTCGGCGCCGCACCGGAGGGATCGAAATGAACTACATCGAACCCCACGGCCACATGGTCTCCCGCACCACCGACGACTACGAACGCATGGCCCTCGCTGGCTGCGTCGCCATCTCCGAACCCGCCTTCTGGGCCGGCTATGATCGCGCCTCCGTCAAAGGCTTCTTCGACTACTTCCGCCAGCTCACCGAATACGAGCCCGCCCGAGCGAAGAAATTCGGCATCCAGCACTTCTGCTGGATCTGCATCAATCCCAAAGAAGGCGACGACCCCGGTTTTGCCCGGGAAGTAATCGAAATCATCCCCGAATTCCTCAAGCGCCCCAACGTGTTGGGCGTCGGCGAAATCGGACTCAACAAGAACACGAAAAACGAGCTCCTCATTCTCGAAGAGCAAATCGACCTGGCCGTGAAACACAACCAGCTCATCCTGGTCCATACCCCCCATCTCGAAGACAAACACAAGGGCACCCGCATCATCATGGACGCCCTCCTCAGCCGTGGCGACGTGGACCCCGGCCGCGTCCTCATCGATCACGTGGAAGAGCACACCGTCGCCGAAGTTCTCGACAACGGATTCTGGGCGGGCATGACCCTCTACCCCGAAACCAAATGCACCAGCCAGCGCGCCGCCGACATCATAGAAATGCACGGCACCGAGCGCCTCTGGATGAACTCCGCCTGCGATTGGGGCATCAGCGATCCCCTCGCCGTACCCAAGGCCCGCATCGAATTAAAACGCCGCGGCCATTCCGAAGCAGTCATCAAGACACTGACCTACGACAACCCCCACACCTTCCTCAGCCAATCACCGAATTTTGTGTTGGCGGGATAGCGCCACGGGACTCAGACATTCCTGTCTGAGATTTACACAACCCCAGGAGACAACGGGACTCAGACATTCCTGTCTGAGATTTACACAACCCCAGGAGCCAACGGGGCTCAGACATTCCTGTCTGAGATTTACACAACCCCAGGAGCCAACGGGACGGTCATCGATTCACGCCCCAAGCGAATAAGGGACTGTACCGGCAGTACGGGAAGCCCACACAGCAAGGTCGGCCACCCAGATGAAAGCCAAGCACTCGCTCTGTCAACCGTCAACTGCCGCAGTGCCCCCACTGCTACACAATCTTTTTCTTCGCCCCCGTCTTGGCGCTCGACGCACCCGTCTTCCCCTTCGGAAAAACAATCGAATTCTCGACCCGCTCATCAATACAGGCAAGAAGAAAGTCAATAAAGCGTTGGGCATAGGGGTTGTCCCCCTTGGCACCCACGTAGCTCATCACCGAGGTGTTGGGTAATTCCGGCAGAACGTCCGTAATAATGGGCATGTCTTCCAACACCGCCGATCGCGGCAACACACTCACACCCAGTCCGGCACGAATCGCCGATTGAACCGCCTGCACGGCATTCGCATCGATCGACATCTTCCACGGCGAGCCAATCTTCGTCAGGGCGTCGAAGGCAATCTGACGATAGCTGCAGGGTGGATGCATGAGCACCAACTCGACGGGCGCCGTCGGGTCGTCGGCCAGGTTGCACGTTCCGGTCCACACCAGGGGCTCTTCCCAGAGCATCTGGCCATTCCTCGCTTCCGGTCCGGCAAAGACCACATCCAACTCACCCCGCTTCAGGCGCCGAAACAGGCTCCCACCGAGGCCAAGAACGAGGCTGAGATCGCAATTGGGGTGGGCCCGCCGGAATCGGGCCAGCAAGGTGTGCAGGTGCTGGGGCGCGAGGTATTCGGCAAAGCCCACGCGCAGCAGGGTACTTTCGTCCGGCGCGGTTACCGCCAGATACGCCTCGTCGGCCAGCTCAAGAATCCGTCGGGCATAGCTGACAAAGGTCTCCCCCGCCGGAGTGAGTGACAGGGATCGACTCGTACGCTCCAGTAGCCTGGTACCCAGCTTGTCTTCCAGCTTGGCAATCTGGAGACTTACGGCGGACTGGGTGCGGTAGATCCGCTTTGCCGCCGCCGAGAAACTCCCCTCCTCCACCACCGCCACCAGGGCCCGCAGACTAATCAGGTCGGAATCCAGCTTAAATTGCGACTTATTCGATTTACTCATAGGTATCATTCCAATTACTCGTTTTACTTATTCTAAATTGCAGTATATACTCCAGTTGAGAGTGAGTCAACAGCCGCTGGCAGTGAGCGCGTAAAGGCGAATACTCCCCTGTGACGCGCCTCCCCAAGCCAACCGGATACGAACAATAAGGAGAATTTGGACGATGAAAGCTATTGGATACAATCAGGCAGGCCCCATAACCGCAGCCGATGCCCTCATCGATTTTGAAGCCGACACCCCCGAGATTGGACCCCACGATTTGCTGGTAGAAGTTAAGGGCATCTCCGTCAACCCGGTCGACGTAAAAGTCCGCCAAGCCATGGGACCGGAAAAGGGCACCAAAATCATTGGTTACGATGCCGCCGGTATCGTCCGGGAAGTGGGCAACGACGTCACCGCCTTCAAGGTGGGCGATGAAGTGTTCTACGCAGGGGATATTACACGACCCGGCACGAATTCCGAGTTTCATGCGGTAGACGAGCGCATCGTGGGGAAAAAGCCCAAGTCCCTCGACTTCGCCGAAGCGGCCGGATTCCCGCTGACCTCCATCACCGCCTGGGAACTCCTCTTTGATTCCCTGGGCGTCAAGGAAGGCGAAGGCCAGGGCGATAGCCTCCTGATTATCGGTGGTGCGGGCGGCGTCGGCTCCATTCTCATCCAGCTCGCCAAAAAACTCACGGGCCTCACCGTCATCGCCACCGCCTCCCGTCCCGATACCACCGAGTGGGTCAAAAAGATGGGCGCCGACCATGTCATCAACCACCGCGAGTCCCTCGTCGACCAAATGAAAGCCCTGGGTATTTCCCCCCGCTACGTGGCATCGCTGAACGGAACAAGCGGCCATTTCGCTTCTGTCCTCGAGCTCATCAAGCCCCGTGGCCATGTGGCCTTCATCGACGACCCCGACGTGCTCGACATTAAAGCGGGCAAAACCAAATCC
>CAXBPH010000236.1:0-10987 GCA_963977445.1 uncultured bacterium
ACGGAAAAGACTACCGGTTGATTCGAATTCCCATGGATATAGGCACCGAAATAGCCAATTTCACTGACGGCACCCAGCCGGGGAGCGTCCCGCCCGTCTCGCTTCAGGCTCCACTGTTCCGCGTGGGTGTGCCCTGAATCACGGATGGCATAGAGGTGGCCAAGTTCCTCATCCTGCATATAGATCTGGCCCGTGGGGCCGAGGACAGGAATGGGCCAGGAGAAGGAATGGCCTCGGCCCGTCGGGGCGCTCCAGCTCCATTTAAAGAGACCGTCATCGGTGTTTACCGCGTAGATATAGGATATGTCTGCTGCCGTGCGACCGATATAGAGTGTCTTCTCATCTGCCGACAACGTGGGGGAAGAGGTATGGCCGGCTTCATTGTCAACGAAGTGGTGGGTCCAAATCGTTTCACCCGACGCCCCATCAATTTTCATGATTGTCGGAATGTCACGGCAGTGGACGTAGATAGAGCCATCCTGGTCGGCTACGGGCGTTGAGGTGATCGGATCCAGTCCGGGGGAGAGATCCCGTTCCCAGCAAAGTTTTCCCGTCTTTCGATCCAATCCCCGCAATACGCCATACCGATGCCCGATGATTACCCGCTCACCCACAATGACAGGTACCGAAAGTTGGCTCCACGTACCTTGGAATTCGGGTTTGGTGTGGTCCCAGCGATAGACATAGCGCCACCGTTCCGTGCCATCAGGGGTGAAGGAAACCAGGACAACGGAAGGCGCTCCCGGACCCTTCCAGCTCTTCGCCTTAACGGGAGAGGCAGTGGCGTAGATATTGCCTTCCTTATCGACGATAGGTTGGGTGTCCGAAATGCCGGGGACACCCAGGGGGCGCTCCCACCGGATTTCGGGCGTTGATGTCGGGCCGGCGATGTCGACGCGGCTTGTACGTTGCGCGTTCCCACCCGCCATCGGAAAATCCGCCCATACTGCGGTGCTTGACAAAAAAAAGGAGATGATGCTGAGGGCTAGCAGGGGCCGGCCCTTCGTAATTCCGTTCATGTACATCCATTCATGGTAAAAGCCAACTTAAAACGTTGCCCCACGGTAGATATATAGACCCACCTACACCAACCACTTTTCCGCAATCTGCTCTGTCTCTGTCAACCTAATCAGCCAATCCAGGAGCCGTTGCTTCATTGCGTCGCGTGTGTCTTTGTGCTCCGGGTTCGGCGCGAAATTGTCACGCTCACCGGGGTCAGATTCGAGGTCAAATAACTCCTCGTACCCTTCCGGGTAGTTATTGTACTTCCATCGGCGGCTTCGTACCATTTTTGCATCGGGGTGGCGCACGCCAAACACGCCCTTGCCTTTTTCATAGTGGTGCACGGTAGAAAAAACCTCCGGCATCACGTTTTCACTGAAGACGTATTCGCGCGCCACATAATCCGTTGGGTCGTTGCTCAGCAGGGGCGTCAGGCTTCCTCCATCTTCGTGATGGGAAGTACCATAGCACACCATGGGGGGACGCGAGCACCCCGCAAAAAAGTGAACAGGGTGGACATCGTGGACTAGGTGAACACCCTTTGGTCCACCTAGTCCACAACGTCCACCCTGTCCACAAAAGTAATCAAGGCGACGGAAAATCTAAATTAGATCGCCCAATCCCCACGCATGGGCCGACTACGCAAAGCATTCGCTTCGTCGTCGTTTTTGAATTCTTCCTTGACCGGGTCCCAATGCAGTTCACGCTTCAGCGTCGTGGCGATATAGCCCAAGTGACAGATGGTTGCCGTGCGGTGACCGATTTCGATGGTGGCCCCAGGCTGGGTATGTTGCTTCACCCCATTGATGAAATCACCGATGTGGTCGTCCGTGTTGTACAGGCGAATCGCGTCGGGTTTGAGCACGATATTGTCGACGTCGGGAAGACTCGACGTAATCTTGGAACTCTCCACGTGGATCCAGCCTTCGCTGCCGATGAACTTGATACCGTAATGCTTGTTGTCGCTGCTGGTGAGGGCGATCATCCGGACGCCGTTGGCGTAGTCATACTCAATCAGGTGTTTGACCGGGGCGTCGAAGAGTCCTTGCCGTGGATACTCGGCCGCACCACTGATACGTACCGGGCCGGTGTCATCCGTGTTGTTACCCCACTGGCCGATGTCATAGTAATGAGCACCCCAGTCCGTGATATAGCCCGCGCTGTAATCGAGGAGCCAACGGAAATTGAAGTGACAGCGGGCAGGCGTGTAGGGCTTTTCCGGGGCCGGTCCGAGCCACAGGTCATAGTCTAAACCTTCGGGGACGGGTTCCACCGGGTACCCTTCCTTGAATTCACCGCGGATGGCATAACCCTCGGGCACACCGCATTCAATGGTGTGCAGTTCGCCGATATAGCCGTTGCGTACCAGCTCACAGGCATCGCGACAACCCTGCAGCGACCGACGCCACGTACCCGTTTGAAGTATGCGATCATATTGGGCCACGGCGTCCGCCATTTTACGGCCCTGCTCAATCGTAAGAGAGACAGGTTTTTCGCAGAAAATGTCTTTACCGGCCTTCGCCGCATCAATGGTGTTCAAGGCATGCCAGTGATCGGGCGTAGCGATGGAAACCGCATCAATGTCGTCGCGGGCGAGCAACTCGCGGTAGTCGTTGTAGGCCGATTCCGAACCAATTTCGGTGAGGCTGGCGGCTTCGTCCCGACGCGCCTTGTCCACATCGCAAACCGCCACAATCTGGGTCTCGGGCTTGCCGTGGAAGGCCATCATGTTGTTCGTGCCCCGGTTGCCGACGCCAATACAACCGATATTGATGCGTTCACTGGGCGCGACAGCGCCATCTTTGCCAAGGGCCGATGCAGGTATAATCATGGGTGCCGCGATGGCAGCGGTTGCAGCAAGAAATTGCCGACGACTGGGCTTGGGGGTCGTGCTCAAAATATAGCTCCTCCGCAGGCGGCGCTGCGATCAATTGATGAAGTGATACTAAACGAAGCTTCATATATACCATATTGGGGCCAGCGAATGCAGTTCCACGCTTTTACGTTTCTTGCTTGGCACTATCGCTTAAAGCAGAATTGGACAATTGGGAGCGCAGGTCGAGGACGCGCCGCAGGAGGGCGGCCCGCCTGCATCGTGCCGAAGGCACGTTCTTTTACGACTCTGACGTAATGCAGGCCCGCCGCGCGCCAACTGCGCGTCCGAGACTTTCGCTCCCAGGCTCCCATTCAGGAAGCGGGCAAACGATACCGACAAAAAAATGTCCGCGATGAATCTTCGTTTAGTTACCCTTCGTGGCGCAGCACGTCGGCGGGGTCCTGTCGGGTGGCCAGCATCGCCGGGATCCACGTGGCGACACAGGCAAGTAGGGGCGCACCAACGAGGACGGGAATCAACAGGCCACTATCCAGGGGAAAGAGGGCCAACGTGTCCGCCGGGATGCCATCCCAACGACCCCACTGCCCGCCGATGAGAAAGCCGATGGCGAGGCCCGCCAAGGCACCAACCAGTCCCATCCCCGCCGCCCGAAAGAGAAACAGGGCCATAATAGCGGGGCTGCGATAACCAACTGCCCGGAGGATGCCGATTTCCTCACGGCGCACGCGGACGTTGCCCAGCATGAGAAAGCCGACCCACAGAATGGAGCCCACCATGACCAGGGGCACCAACCAGGCGGTGAGGGACTCTCGCTCGTGCTGCAATTGGGCGTGATGGGCCTGCTGGGCTTCACTCGTCTCCACGCTCAGGCTGGCGGCCCGGTCCCGTGCCTTGCCCCGGGCGATGGTTTGAGAAGCAAGCTGTAAGACCTGTGTGCCGGGAAGAATGGCGCAAATTTCGTTCTGTATCTTTGCCAGGGAGGCATCGTCGCAATGACAGCTCAACGCCATAATCGCATTGATTTCATTGGGCCGCTCCAGCATCTCCTGGGCCTCATCGAGATGGACCCAGATGCTGATATCGTCTTCATTGCCCTGCAGGTCGTTAACTTTTATGACAGAGAATTCTTTACCCAACAGCGAGATGGTTTCCCCTTCCTCGATGCCCAGTTTATCGTGTAACACGTGGCCGATTCGTGCCGTGCCTTTTTCCACCGCTTCTACCAGGGGCGTTTTTGCCGAACGAAAGGCCAGGGGGTATTCCGACCGGGCACCAAGCAGAATCACCGGGAGGTCCCCACGCTCTTTCCACAGTAGGCGCTGCTGGAGCGTGGGCACGAGGTGTCGAACGGTAATAATGTCCGATTGGGCAAGCTTGGCCACATAATCCTCAGGCATATAAGCCGTCGCATAGCCCTCGTCAAGATAGGTGGCCATATCCTGTGACTTGCGGTATCCAATTTCTCTCAGGGCTAAACGCCAGGTGCTGTTCATGGGTTAGTCATTCCTGTTGGGCATCTTGATGAGAATATACAGGGTGCCGCCGATGACGAGGGCAAATCCCAATCCCATGGCAATAGCGATATTTCGTATCAAGGTGCGGCTGGGTTCATCGGTCTCGTCGGATGGCGCAGGCGCTGCTGGTGTTGGCACTGCTTCTTTGGAAGTGTCCGATTCGATTTCAACGGCAGCAAGTCCAGCCACGCTGGGGGGCTCGATGGGGGCCATCATGGATTCACCCACCACCGTCTCCCAGTTCGTACTCATGAGCAAGTCGATGCCCGGATTCTGGTCTTTCACTTCGCAGGTGCAACGGCCCGCAATATACATGCAGGCTTCTTCCACCAGGTCGGGGGCAATGCCGCCGTCCACCAGGGCATAAAGAGCCCGGCCCCGTCCAAAAACAGGGAAGGCCATAGGAGCATCCCGTTCGCTCAGGTCAACCTCGCTTTTGAGCAACATCTTAATGAAGGGTTGCTCCAGCGGGTCGTTCCTATCCAGTGCGAGCAGGGAAAACTTGAGGTCCCAGGGTACCGGCACGGCTTCTTCATTGCTCTCAATATCCAGTGGCACGATCTCGACGGTTTTACTCATGGCCTGAATAGCCGCTTGCAGGGCTTCCTGACGCCCGGCATCCCGCTTTACATCACCCGTCTTGAGGAAGACCCAGACGGCCGTATCTTCGGCTTCCAGGCGCCTGGAAATTTCCTGACGGGCAGGCGAATCGAGGACGCGGGCAATGTGGTCGGCATTGAGGGTGCCACTCCACACATACGACGGATTGGACTGGGCGTGGGGGTAACGCACGACCATCCAGGGGGTTTCCGGGGCCTCCTGGTTTTTCCAGAGGTCCTGGAAGAAGAGGTCCATCGATTGGGTCGTGTCGACGAGGGTAGTCGTCGCGTTGCCCAGTCCCGATTCCTCCGTCGTGCCACTGCGGAGGTGATCGACCAGTTGTTGCTGGTCGTCGTCCAGGGCACCATCGTGATAGATGATGATTTCATAGGGGTCTGCCGCCCAGTTTTCGAGGGCCCAACGGAAGACCGGCAGGTCACAGGCGAAGGCGGTCACGGTGCAGGTGAGTGCAACAATCGTCAACATCCCCGCCGCCCAACGGCGCGTCCACGGGATAGCACCCAACACAACAGGGGTGCCACCTGCACGCGGGGGAGCGAAGCGGAGGAGCTTGTGGGTGCGGGGCGTCGGATTCTTTCGTGACGTTGAGACGGTGCACGCAGCTGTTGAATTCTTATGAGCCATCTCGGTGAGAAGTCCTGCTTGAAGATTAGCACCCACAAGGCCACTCGTACCTCGCGTCCGTGTAGTTGGTACCCGTGGGGTCCCTGACACCAAGTCCGATTCAAGGTTCGTTGAGGCAACGTATCGTTTTGCTTGAGCTTCAATTATCATTACACGGCATCCTCGTTAATTACTTCCACGCCAGACAGAACCGGCGGCAATGAACCCGCGACGGGCGACAGGGTGATGGTTAACACGTCGGCTACCGCCACACCGGTGAATTCCTTCACAACAGAGCGCCAGGGGCCCTGGGCTTCCTTGGCGACATCGAGGGCCGGGAAGACCGGTTGACCCTGCAGAGCCACGTCGAAGACGCGTTCACCATCCAGCGCCTTGGCGGGTTCGGCGAAGAGGAGGCGCACGGTAAAGGTTTTGCCCTCCATGGGCGTCGTGCTCATGCGGATAGCGATTTCCTGGCAGTCTTCCAGTCCCGACGCGGCCACCCAGGGCAACTCCCCGCTCAGGATGCGGGTGGCATGGGTGCGGAAGGTCGACGTGACCTCGGGCGTTACCGTGACGTCCACCTCCGGGGAGGGACCACCCACACTGGGGTAGTCGATCCACAGGGTGCCGTTATCAGCGACCCGGTCTCCCGGGGCACCAAAGTTGATGCCCACCCGTTTCACCGAGCCTTCACCGAGCTCCACATTGTTGAAGGTCCACATTTCCATTTCCGGCATGTGCACCAGAGCAAGGGACGTCTGATTCTGATAACTGCAGCTGCACGTACGGGTGTAGTCCGGGGCATTCAGCACGCCGTCGGCCACCACCAGGTTAGAGGTACAGCTCGATTTGAAGCCACCCAGGTTGCCCGTGCCGCCTTCGTTGGCCAGGTCATAAAAGGCCGCCGCCGCCGAACGGAAGGTTAGGAGATTCTCGCTCGCAATCGGGTAGTTACACCCGTAATGCCGCGTCCAGTTCCACGGGTCGTCTTCACCCGTAAGGGGATTCTTCCGCATGACGGGCAGGCCCGTTTCCAGGCTGGCAAATTCACCCATCGTGATGATCCGATCATTGTGAATGATGGGGAAGCTCTTGTAATCCCGCTCCACATCCCAATCGATGGTGCCCTTGGTACCATTGTAGGCCATCATCCGTTTGCCATCCTCGTCGCTCACCATATCGCGAGAAGGGCGGGTGGACTGAATCAATCTATCGTATTCTTCGGAATACGCCAGGAAGGAACCAAATACATTCTCCTGGGTCTCCCAGCGAATTTCACCAGTCTTTACATTGATGGCCATGAGGCGATAATCCTCTGGTTTGGCGTCGCCACGTCGGCGAAGCTTACCCTCAATGTGAGCGGGCAGTTTGTCGATGCAGAAGAGCGTGTCCTTGCCCACGGCAATACCATTGTGGAGAAAGCCATAGCGCGATTCTATTTTCCACAAGAGCTCACCCGTGTGGCGATCCATGATGTGCAATTCGCGGCTGGCACCAATGTCGTAGTCGGTGTAGGCAGAATACTCCGCCTTCTTCTGGCCCACCAGGTCGGAAAAGGCCACAAAGTCATAACCGCCAATGAGCAGGTCACCATAAATGCCCAGATAGCCCCAAGGCGGCGCTTTGGGACGACGGGCGTTGGGATCGAGGGGCGGCAGATTGATGATCTTCGTGGTTTCGCCTGTGGCCACGTCGAGCAAGTGGCAGGAACCGTCCTGAATCACATAGACCAGGTCTTCCGTTGCTACAAAGTTGGTGCCACGAATATTCGCCCCGGGAATGTGCACCTGATTGTAGCGCGTGTCCGTGGGCGTGTCCTTATAGGTGTCGTCAAAATAGATACCGTGATTATTCAGGTCGTGAAGCTCCCGAATCCAGAGCACCTCGCCCGTATAGACATCGCGGGCGCTGACCGTAGTCATACCTTCGATGAACATACGGCCGCCGATAACCTGCTCAGGTGGACCATGGCCGTGACGGGGCAAGACGTCCATGTTGGAGCTGCCACCGAACCAGAGCACGCCCAGGGGCAGTTTCACGATGGAGTCATCCGACTTGGTGGTGTTGGCAATGTTGCCATATTGATGGGTCCAGGTCCCGGCACCCGGCAGGGCACCCTCACGGGCCAACATGATCTGACCGTCAGAATCGTGAAGTGTGAGTCCCGGTAGCTGGGCTGCTGCTAAAAGTGCGGTGAGGGCCCCATTGTCGCTCTCTCCAAGGGGCAGGATGATGCCACCATAGGGACGCACCGATGTAAACAGGCTCTCCAGCGTGTCACGCTCCAGGGGGGCGTGGCCTTCACCCAGAATCGTGAGGGACGCCATGTAGGAGGGTGCTTCCAGGGAGCCCACCTCGCCCAGAAGAAGCGATACGCGCTCGCCATAGAGTCCGTTGCGGTCAAAGCGTGCACGGAGGGTTTCAAGCTGAACCTTGTCCGAAACCAGACCAACGAAGTGCAACTCCGAATTGGCGGCCAGGGCCTCCAGGAGATCGCCGTTGCCTACATTGTAGTAAACGGCGTATCCAGACTTCACACCGGTCTTGGCGAGGAGTTGGTTGGCCTGGTTTACCACCTCGATGGCGGGCTCGGCGGGGAAGGGACGTTCCATGCGCTGGAGGGGATAGGCCTCGGTAGCACCAAAGGCCATGATGGCACCGCTCAGGGTAACGGCAAAGAGTTTGTCATCCGCTGCGATAAGTCGTTCTACACCGCCATCAACGCGCTTCTGCCAGGCGATAGCCGGAGCGTCGCCCAGGCGAATAGCGGTGATTCCTTCACCATTGGCCGCATAGAGAAAATCGCCGGCACGAATCAGATCGTGGCTCGCATCCACATCGAGGGACCAGAGTTTGTGGTCCCCATAGGAGTCTTTGAATTCCCGAAGGTCCTTGGGGGCGTAAGCCGTGATGGCGTCTCCAGAGAAGTAATAGGCCTCTTCCGTCAACACGGGATAATTTCCCAAGGTCGAAACAACCCGGTCTCCATCAGATATCTGATAGAAGGAGGTCACCCGCTCCCGGTGGTGATTAAAATAATCGTCGCCCAAGGCCGCCACAAACGCGCCGCCCGTCTTGTTCTGTTCTGCGAAGCGGTAATAAAGCAATTTCCCCGTCGTGCGATCAAAGCAGGCCGGTACGGAACGCCCACCGGGAATCAGCAGGCGATCGCCCACAGCCACCAGGGCACCCTGAGGAGCAACGCCCGCGAAGGCAGGGGAGTTGTGGGGCTGGAGCTGATATTCCATGCCCGTGCCATCGTTGAACCACACCACGTCGCCCGTCTCGGCGTTGAGGGCATAAATGAAGGTGCCCATCATGGGCCAGATGCTCGCGGCGAAATAAACCGTGCCATCCTTTACCACAGGCGCGCCGCGCGCGGGCCACACGGAGACGAATCGCTTGTTGCCGATGAGTTTACGATCAGAAGGCCCCCCGCGGAATTTCCAGACTTCTTTACCCGTAGCAATGTCCACGCAGTAGAGATAGCCATCGTCGCTGCTGAAGTAGACTTTGCCCTCGGCCGCAGCGGCCGGAAAACGAATAGGTCCGTTCACGTAGAAGGTCCACTGCTGCAATCCCGTGTCCGTGTCCAGCGCGATGAGCTTGTCAGAATCATTGAAGGCCACAAGCATGAGCTTACCCACTACGATGGGCTCAAAGACCCGATCATAGTGCATCATGTCCTGATTCAGCGGATCATCCCACGCCAGGGTGCGCGGCGTATATTGCACCTCCCACTGGAGATTGAGTGATTCGGGGATGCCATCCGGGGAGGCGGCGCTACGGTTGGCATCGTGTCGCCACATGGGCCAGTCTGCTGCCGAAGCCCAGGCGCTTAGCAGGGTCGCAGTGAGGAGGATAATCGAACGGTGCATGGGGTACCTCTTGTTGTGGTGCACACGGAGTAAAGTTTTCGAAGGAAGTGAGTTTTCGGGGGCAGGGTCTACACCACGATGGGCGGTGTAGACGGCAAAGGCCCTGCGGCCAGGGAATCGCTGATAGCCTGCACGGTGCCGAAAGACCATGCCCTGCAATCAAGAGACTCGTCAGTTGCGTTGTTGATGTCCTTATCGGAGCCGACCTGCCGGGGCATCCAGAATAATGGAATTGGAAACATTGTTGCCAAAGGTTTCGTAACGGTCAAATGTCCACACGACCTTCTTGGTCTTGGGCTCAATTTCGACCAACAAGGGCTGGCCTTCACCGGCGTGGCAATTGCCGATGACATAGTTGCCATTGGGAAGCACTTCCAGAGTCGTGACCCAGGAAAAGGTAATATCAGGGAGCTCATTCTGACTCAGATGCCAGACGGTTTCCTTGTCGGGAGTCACTTCCAATACGCCATGACCATTGCCCGTACTGAGGAGGGTGTTCCCACTGGGAAGACGCAACGCGCAAAAGGTCTTGTTACCCCACGAATCGGGCCCATGGCCATCTTTGCGTTCTTTCTCATATAGAGGCACTTCATATTCCCAGACCAACGCGCCCTCACCGTCGTACTCCCGGACAAATCCATCGCCCTCATGGCAGACGAGATAGTGCCCATTGTCGAGCTTGCGCACGAGCCGGGTATCCATATGGGGGTGGGGATTGTTGACCTTGAGTTTGATTTCTTTCAGGAGGGTGCCCTTGCGGTCAATCTCGATGATACGCCCAATGCCCGATTCGGCCAGCATGACGTTGCCATTCGCCAGGGGCTGAAAGGCATGCACTTCAAGCTTTTTTCCCGAGTTGCCGTTGCTCTCCTGGGCATCGTAAGACCAGACCACTTCTTTGGTCTTCGGGTCGATCTCGGCGACCTTCTGCATGCCCTGCTGGACCATAATATGACCATTTTCGAGGACATGGATGTCATGAATGCCACCCCAGGGCATTTCCCAGGAGATTTCACCACCGGGCTCCACCACCACAAGGCGATTGTCGCTCTGCAGCAAGACCTGATGACTGGCCTGCGCGGATAATCCCGCAACGAGGCCTATAGCAACGAGAAAACCCGATAATATACGCATGATTATGGCAATCCTTTGGGTAGGCAAGAAGTTACGCGGCCGCACGGAAAACCCGACGCCCTGCACCGCCGCGACAATATTCCCCAAGCGCCAACCGGGGAACCCTTGGATCCTACGCAAGAAAGACCGAAGATGTCCAGCGGGGCCCACCGTGCCCTGGCCAACAGGGGGGTGAGCATTCCTGGTCGACACACGGCCCACGCCGAAATTCAAAACGGCACGCAATGTAGCGCTGGTGGCCCATAGTCCCGACGTATATTTCTTTGGTCTCTGAGTCACCGTGCCCTGCCCCTATGAGTCGTTAAGCATTTTGTTCGACGCGATACGGAGGAATTCACCAACAGGAGGTCGACCATTCCTGGTCGACACACGGCCCACGCCGAAATTCAAACGGC
>CAXBPH010000237.1:0-10934 GCA_963977445.1 uncultured bacterium
GTGTTCGCGTTACTGGATCTCCGCCTTCGCGGAAATGACGGCAACGTGCTTTCATTCCGGCCGTAGGCGGCCTCGAATAAATCGACGGCCTCGTGCGTGGGAAGGATGTACTCCCTGGCCAATCACCCTTTCCTACTAAACGCCGCAGCGCTTCGCCCAGGCCGCGTAGCGTTGCGCCATTTCCTGGACCCGCTCGGGCTGGCTCTGGGCAAGGTTTATTTGTTCCCCCCGGTCCCTGGACAGGTCGTATAGCTCCCAGTCACCGCCCATGGGCCCCACAAGCTTCCAGTCACCCTCTCGGACCGCCCGGTTCCCTCGGAGTTCCCAGAACAAGGGCGTCGTGCGCGACCACGCCGTCCCATTGAAAACAGGCATCAGGCTCTCCCCCTCCACAGGCAATATGGTGCGGTCCTTGTACGTTTCCGGGTATTTAGCCCCCGCTATCGCCAGGCATGTAGGCATGACATCAATGATATGCCCCGTACCAGAGACAATAGCGCCTTTCCGCGCGATCTTCTCTGGCCACCGCACGATAAACGGTGTCAAAATTCCCCCCTCATAGCTACTCTGCTTGTAGCCACGAACCGGTGTACTGCTCACATGGGCCCATTCCGCCCCATAACTCCCGAAGGTATCCGCCGGCCCCGGCATCACCCCGGGCACCACAGGTCGTGTCCGCGTGCCGTCCGTTCGCCAGGTCTCTTCCGGCGTGTCCAGAAAGAAGCTACCATCCTCTCGCGGATTAATTTCCCGTTCCGTCGCGCCGTTGTCCGAGAGAAACATGACCACGGTGTTCTCTTCGCGGCCCGTGTCCTGGAGCGCATCCAGAATTCGTCCTATATTCTGATCCATGCAGTCGATCTGCGCCGCATACACCGCCATGCGCTCCGCCTCCCATGCCTTGTGAGACGCTTCCTCCCAGGGCACCACCGTCTCATCCCGTGGCGGCAAGGGACAATCCCCAAGCAGCCCCAATGCTCCGAGATTCTTGTAGCGTTCACTGCGACAGCGGTCCCAACCCTTCTCGCGATAGAACTCCCGATACTTGGCAATATCCGTCTCTTTCGCATGGAGGGGCCAGTGTGGAGCCACATAGGCCACATAAAGAAAGAAAGGCTTCTCAATCGTTGCCGCTTCGTGGAGAAACTCCACGGCGTAGTCCGTATAGGCATCCGTCTTGAAATAGCCCTCCTCAGGAAGTTTGTACACCTCCTTATCGAGAAAGTGCTCATCGGTGCGGTTCATTTTGAAATAATTGGTCGGCCCCAGATTCGCCAGTGACCCGAAAGACCGGTCAAAACCCTTGAAGCTTGGAGAGATCGTGTCGGTCCACTTCCCCACCATCATCGTGTGATAGCCCGCCGTTTGCAGGGCCTCCCCAATATTAAGACACTTGTCGTTCCGCACGCCGTTCCAAGTCCGTACGCCGACTTGATGGTGGTAAAGTCCGGTCATGAGAGAGGCCCGCGTTGTGCCGCACACGGCTGCATTGTAGAACTCGCGAAAACGAATCCCTTCGGCCGCGAGCTTATCGATATGGGGCGTTTTGATTTCACCCCCATAGCAACCCACATCGGAGTAGCCCATATCGTCGGCCATAATGAGCACAATATTGGGGACTTCGGCGGCGAATGCGCCAAGGCCCATCAGCAACGTAAGTGCCACACCTCTGAAAACATATCGAAAGCGAATTCTCACCGCACATAACCTCCTCATAGATTGAAAACTTCCGTTGCACCCAATGGTAGCAGAATGGGTGCGATATATTGACACCCAATCTACCGCCTCCTTATACTTTGTCGAGCGGCAATTCGATGACAGCGCCCACGATGTTACAGGTCGGTCAACGACGGAATATTTTACCGCCCCCCTCCTTCCGCCTACTCGATGACATAGGTAAAACGCACCATCAATACGTCCATGCAAAAAACAGAGCAGCGACAAAAACTCTTTCTCGAGGGGCCCATTGGCCGGGCACTGCTTCAACTCGCCATCCCCATTATGGCGGGCAATTTCCTGCAGACCGGATATCAGTTAACCGATGCCTTCTGGGTGGGACGGCTGGGAGCCGATGCGGTCGCTGCTGTTTCCATCAGTTTTCCCGTGACCTTCCTGGTGATTGCCATGGGTGCCGGCCTTGCCATGGCCGGGGCCACCCTTACTGCCCAATATATGGGCGCAGGGCGGCAGGATATGGTCAACCATGTCGCTGCGCAGACGATGATGATGGTGGCCATCTCCTCGACCATTCTCGGCGCCACCGGCTATTTTCTTTCCTCCCATTTTCTCCGCCTCCTGGGGGTTACCCAGGAAGTGCATGATGGTGCCCTCAGCTTTATGCACGTCTCCTTTGTGGGGGTAATATTTGTATTCCTCTTCGCCATGTTCCAGGCCTTGATGCGCGGTGTAGGTCAAACGAAAATACCGCTGATTATCGTGGCAGGCACGGTGCTCCTCAACTTCATTCTCGATCCCCTCTACATCTTTGGCTGGGGTCCCATTCCGGCTCAAGGCGTGCGCGGCGCGGCACTGGCAACTCTCACCACCCAGGCACTCGCCGCGTTCATCGGAATCGCCGTGTTTATTCGAGGCAGCCACGGCATCCACCTCACCTGGCGCGGATTTCGTCCTGACTACGCCTACATCAAGAAAGCATTCTTATTGGGATTCCCCGGGTCCGTTGAGCTCTCCACCCGGGGGCTGGGTGCCATCATGATGTCCTTCCTGGTTGCAAGCTTTGGCACCACCACCATCGCCGCCTATGGTATCGGCATCAATGTCCTCCAATTTGCCATGGCGCCCGCCATGGGACTCTCCATGGCCGTATCTACCCTCGTCGGACAAAACCTGGGTGCCCGCAAAATTCCACGAGCAGCGCGGGTTGGCAGCCTGGGCATTGCATCGGGCTTCCTGTTCCTCAGCACCGTCGGCACGGGTGCCTATCTCCTTGCCCCGGCGCTGGTAACGCTCTTCGTACCCAACGACCCCATCGTCATCCGTGAGGGAGCCCAGTTTATCCGCATCATGTGCCTCGCCTGGGGCGGTATCGGCGTCCAGCTATGTGTCATCGCGACCTTCCGCGCCTCGGGCAATATGCTGAGCGCCATGGTCATGGCCCTGGTAACCCAGTGGATGTTTCAATTTCCCCTGGCCTTTATCCTGTCACGCCACACGGAACTCCACGCGGTCGGCCTGTGGTGGTCCTTCCCGATTACCAATATCCTCGGTGCCCTGGTCGCCGTGGCATGGTTCGCCCACGGTGGCTGGAAACATACCCGGATAACCGAAGAAAGTCGTGAAGCCATTACAGTGGAAGAGGCAACCGTCGCGGAAGATCGCATGGTCTGACTGCGGCCCACTTCCTGCAAAATTTTTCCTCCCGCCAGCCACCACGACGTGCCCCCTTGTGCTATACTCGAACTACACGGTTGGGGAGCCTTTGGTCGAATTCCGTCTATCGTAATCGGAGAGTAACCATGCGCCCCAAGAGCACCATGTCCATAAAACGTCTGGTACCCCTTTTCCTCCTCCTTCCCCTTCTCCCTGCCTGTATCATCGCCCAAGGTGGTTTCGATCAGGAACTATTCCTTAAACCAGGCGACCAGATTAATCTCAAACTGGGCCTTGCGGGCTGTTGCTACTTCATCATTCCGGTTCCAGGCCCGGCACTGTGGTCGGTCACTCCGACCACGGAAGGGGTAACCATAAATCCCCTCTCCGGCCTCTTGACGATTGCTCCTACCGTGCCAGACGGCACCCAATTTTCCGTATATGCGGGTCCTCGAAAAATCCTCGTGACGGTCTACGAGCCGGTGTTGAATCCACTCTACAATTCATGGAAAGAGCTGGAGCAGATAACCTGCGATACGGAAGAGCCCTATGTCCCGGCCTTTAACATTGATCAGATCATCTTCAAGCCTTCCGGCGAATTCACGGTTACCTGGCGTCCCTTTGAGGTCTATATTGATTACCGGGGTGCCTATACCTACGATAGGGAGACCGGAGAACTGGAAATGGTCATCAATAGAAGTAGTGCCAACTATATTCCCGATGACTTCGATGGCGTCGGCACCGCCACGGTAGAAGAAAACGGCGATATTGTCTTGCGGGACTTGTGGTTGGGATCTCCACGGCGCTATGACGACACCATCCCCGTGCCGCCCGTCAATTGCGGCCACCGCATCACGCCATATCCCTGACGCGTGCGCTACGGCCTCGCCAGGACCAGTATCCCGACCAAGGCCAATACCAGGGCGGCCGTCCGGGTGATAAATTGATTTGCCCGGACAGTCAACACGTGATTGGCCCGATTGCCCAGCCAGGCGTAGGGAAGTTTCGCCGTCACGAGGGCAAGCACAGCACAAACGAGCAGCAGGACCGTGTCCAGCGCGCGAAGGGCATGCACGTCTACAAAGGCGGGTAAAAATGCCAGGTAGAAGACCACCGCTTTTTGATCGCCAAGCGTAATCAGCAGGCCGGTCGCGAAACTCGCCCACCAGGATTGCCCGGAGGTCATGCCGCTCGACGTGGGGTTTGTTGGCCTGCTACGCCAGACCAGCAGGCCCAAAAAGATGAGATAGGCTCCGCCGACGTACTTCAAAACAAGGAAAACTGGCCCCAGTCGCTCACCGAGGGCGGCCAGCCCCACAACGGCTATCAGGATGAATACCGCATCGCCCAGCACTATCCCGAGTATGGTGTAGATTCCGTGACGAAAGCCCAGGACCGCCGATCGTGCTGCCACCGCGAGGGCGCTGACACTCGGAAGGGCAGCAAGAACAACCATGGCCCAAAAGAGCGTTGCGAGATTCAAAATAGAAAGGGTGGTATTCATACCACTACCGCCTGAATGCGCACTAGATTGTAACGAACTGAATCGGACTACGGGCGTAGCGGAGCCAATACGAAGCCCGTGAAGAACGACTTACTTGTATGTAACGATCAATTCCAATCGATCCACGAGGATAGGCTCCGCTGACGCCCCTTCCCTCTTCAGTCTCAAAGCGATATGGTTCATGCCAACTGCCAGCTCCGACGGCTCTACCGAAATTTCAAACCAGGTTGGAGAAGCAATATCCACCAAAGCCACGGCGGGTACGCCCAGCCCCAAATCCTTGCCATTCAGCTGAATACTAAGTTCGTCGCCCTCCGTTGCCGGAAACCACACGCGCAACACGACATGAACCTCTCCACCGGCGGGCGTGTTGGCCGCGATATCCTCGCCGACCGGTAGCTTGAACCTTACTGCCTCGTCGGCCTTCAGAGCAATCGGCAGGCGATCGGGCACGACCAACGCTGACCGATCAAAGCCCCAGAAGTCTTTCGGCTGCACCGGGTCGATGGCGTAAATCTTGTCGAGCCCTTTGAGGGTCTCGGGAGAACCTATATGAAGATACTGAGCCTTGGGTGATTCGGGAAAGAGGTTAAAGGTATAGATGCCGTCTACGCCTACGTTCCACGCATTGGCCGCCGCGCCCCGCCAGGCTTCCTCTGTGTAATAGCCCGTGTTGGGCTGTAGACCCGAGCCACAGATGTTGGCCAACGCGGACACCTTGTGTTTATGGGCCAGGTCGACCATGGTCTTCAATTGGGGCGCCATGGCCATGGGTCCCAGGTCCCCACCAAAGGTAAGAATATCCACCAGGCCCTCTTCGAGCCAGGTCGTGAGATCCAATCCGATAAATCGACTTTGTTCCACGCTCAGGGGCACGCGCGCATGGATAAGCAAGGGACGGCCCCGTGCGGCGCCGACTTTTTCACTCAAGGACCGGACCTTGCGGACGAAGTCGTTCATCATCGCAATGTGTTCATCCGTCACCGGCTCTTCGTCCCGCGTCTCACGGAAAAACTGGGGATGGCGGAACCAGTCTAAATCGATCCCGTCTATATCGTAGCGGGTGAATACATCCTCAAAGATGCGAAGGGCATAATCGCGAACTTCCGCTTCCGCGAAATCCAGGCCCGCCCACCACTTCTTGGGGTCCGTGTATTCATAATTCGGGTAGTCCTCCGCCTTACCAAAGAGAAATTCGGGATGCTCCCGCTTCCACCGCGACAAATAGGGCGCCGCAAAACTATCCTCAATATTGTTCATCCGGTAGGACCAGAAGACTTCCATCCCCTGGGCATGGCCGAACGCCACCGCGACCGACAAAGGGTCCGTCCCGAGGGCCTTGAGGGCATCCAGACTGGACACAATGTCCCGGACC
The DNA here is from genome assembly GCA_963977445.1 of uncultured bacterium. GTDB lineage: Bacteria > Hydrogenedentota > Hydrogenedentia > Hydrogenedentales > JAEUWI01 > JAEUWI01. The sequence goes on from CAXBPH010000237.1 coordinate 6,210, forward strand.
TGCTGCCCGTCGTTCTCGGTGACGAATTCTCCCAACGTCTCACCCACCTGGGCCTGGTGTCCCCAGAAGAGTCCCCCGCCCCCAGTGCAATAGGCGATGGTGTCTACCTGGGTGCCAATGAGCTGGCGTAGCCGTAAATCAATAAGTTCGTCTGGCGTGGTGAAGGGCTTCACGTGATTGCCGTCGTCGTTATACATAATGCGGCGCTCTTGGGAAGCGGCTTTGTGGCGCGCTTCCTTCAGAGCCTCGGTGAATGGTGGCTCCGCCTGGAGTGGCGACATGAAAAACGTAACAAATACTGCCGTTACGGCAACTGCATGGGCAACCTTGCTTCTTGAAATCAAAGATTCTCTTTCCCGTGTTTTTATGCCAACAATTCATGCACCACGCGCCCACCCACATCGGTGAGACTCTCTTCACGGCCCTGATGGAAATAGGTGAGTTGCTCGTGGTCTACGCCCATCAAGTGCAGTATGGTAGCATGAATATCGTGGAGATGGACCTTGTTTTCGACGGCCTGAAAGCCCAACTCATCGGTGGCACCATAGTGCATGCCCCCTTTAATCCCGCCCCCGGCCATCCACATGGAAAAGCCATAGGGATTGTGGTTGCGACCCGGTGCGTCTTTGCCTTCGCTGAAGGGCATACGACCGAACTCACCGCCCCAGACGACGAGGGTCTCGTCGAGCATGCCGCGCTGCTCTAAATCACTCAGCAGGGCCGCAATGGGTTGGTCCACTTCGGCACCGTGCTGGCCGTGGTTCTTCTCGATGCTCTCGTGGGCATCCCAGGTTTCTTCGAGGTGACCGCCGCCGGAGTAGAGCTGCACAAACCGAACGCCCCGCTCCACGAGACGGCGGGCTACGAGACAGTTCCGACCAAATTCATCGGTTGGCTCCTGGTCAATGCCATACATTGCCTTTGTCACCGCTGTTTCCGCGCTGATATCCACCGCTTCGGGGGCCTGGGCCTGCATACGATAGGCCAGTTCATAGGACTCAATCCGTGCCGCCAATTCGTGTCCCCCGGGCAGGCCGGCCAGGTGCTCTTCATTGAGCTGGGCCAGCAAGTCGAGTTGGGCACGCTGGGCTTTGCGACTAACATGGGCCGGGCCGTTTAGATCGAGAATGGGGTCCCCCACGGGGCGAAACAGGGTACCGGAAAAAGTGGAGGGCATAAAGCCGCTCGACCAATTGGGTTCCCCACTGATGGGACCGCCCCGCTTATCGAGCATGACGACATAGCCCGGCAAACTCTGGTTCTGCGTGCCAAGACCATAGGTACACCAACTGCCGAGGGAGGGCCGTCCGATGAAGGTTTTGCCCGTGTTCATGGCCACAAGGGCCGAGCCGTGGGCGTGGCTGTCGGTGTGGCAGGAATTAATAACGCACAGCTTGTCGGCATGTTCGCGCACGTTGGGAAAATAATCGGAAATGAGCAGACCGCTCTCGCCCCCGGGTCGAAATTTGCGCCACGCGGGGGTTAGATAGCCGACCTTGCGCCCCCCCGAATTAATGTAGTTCATGTCTTCCGGCAGGGTCTTGCCGGCATACTTCTCCAGGGCCGGTTTGAAGTCGAAGGTATCCACCTGGCTGGGAGCACCATTCATCATGAGGAAAATGCATGACTTGGCCTTGGTCGCCAACTGGGGTGGACGTGCGCTCAGGGGATTCAGGGAAGACGCACGTGCCGCGCGGGAGAAAAATCCGTCGCCCGCCAACAGACTGGACAGGGCCAAACCGGCAAAACCGCCGCCCATCTCCCAAACGAATTCACGGCGCGTCTTCCCGCAGGGAAAATACTTTTCATCGCTCACAGCCAGTTCCTTCTATTGCGTCACACTTTGAGTCCAGACACGTTTCTCAAAATCTCTTAAAAACAATTTAAAACCTCAATTAACTCAGAGCAGCCATTGGCCGCCACCAAATTGTGAAGGGTCGTCATTCCCGCGTTTGGGGATGTTGATTTAATGTGAGGAGTACGAATAAAGCCTACTAATCTGTATTTAGAGCCCACAACGTCATTCCCGCGCAGGCGGGATTCCAGTAGGTATACACGGTTTCTGTGTTCGCGCTACTGGATCTCCGCATTCGCGGAGATGACGGCAACGTGTCTTCATTTCGTGCGGCAGGCGGCGTTGGGTAAATCTACAGCCGCGCACGCAGGAATCCAGTAGGTATGCACGGTTTCTGTGTTCGCGTTACTGGATCTCCGCCTTCGCGGAGATGACGGCAACGTGCTTTCTTTCCATGCGGTACGCGGCGTTGGGTAAATCTACAGCCGCGCACGCAGGAATCCAGCGGGTATCATCGGTGTCTGTGTTCGCGTTACTGGATCCCCGCGTTCGCGAGGATGACGGCGCTTCAAAATATTCGCTGACAATAGGTTTTAAACTTTGTGTCCAATAACTCTTAGAAAAATCCAGAATATGCTGAATGGTAGTAAAAAGAACACAAGAACTCACCTCTTCTGTGCTCTCTGCGTTCTCTGTGGTTGAAAATCCAATAGTCTCAAAATTCGTGGTGCAACAAACCCCACAGCACCTACTCCACATAGATAAACTCATTGGAATTCAGCAAAACATGACAAAGCGATTCCAGGGCCCGCCGGTCCGCCATGCTGGCATCGGCCACTCCAAAACGCTGGGCCTGATCCGCGAGGTGCACCGTGGACATCTCCGTTTCCCGTGCGGAGGGTTCCCGTCCCAGGGCCAGCCTCCACGCCAATGGGACACGCCCTTCCGCTGCCCCGCTCTCCGCCATCACCCGCTTTGCCAGTGCTTCGCTCCGCTCGTGGGCAAAGGCATTATTCAACAACGCGAGGGCCTGTGTCGGGGCAATCGTCACATCCCGCTGAGCACAGGGCGAAATCGTGTCGGAAAAATTGAAGGTCGTCATCATGGGCGACAGCAGGCTTCGCGCGCTATACATATAGAGGCTGCGTCGGTGTTGCTGCTGCGCCGGAGACGCTTGCCAGGCCCCGTCCTTTCTCGACAGACCCTCCAGAGCGTTGGCCGGGACCGTAGCCTTGAAGCTTGGCCCCCCCATGGTCTCATCCAGTTCACCGGAGACAAAGAGCATGGTGTCGCGCAGGGCCTCGGCGGTCAGGCGACGGCGCTCCCCGTGCCAGAGCAAGAGGTTTGACGCGTCGCGCGAATTGTACTCGTCCTGATTCGGGTGAACCGTGGCCTGCTGGTAGGTCTGGGACATCAAAATCATCTTGTGCAGGGGCTTCATCTTCCAGTCCCCGGCCACCAGTTCGCTGGCAAGCCAGTCGAGGAGCGCGGGATGGGTCGGCAAATCACCTTTATAGCCAAAATTATTGGGCGTGCGCACCAATCCGGCACCGAAATGATGCTGCCACAGACGGTTTACCAACACGCGAGGCGTAAGGGGATTTTCGGGTTCGACAATCCATTGGGCCAACTGCAAGCGGCGCTTCGTGGTGCGGGCGTCTTCAGCCGGTGGAACAAAGGTGGTATACAGGGCGGGCACCGCCGTGGGCACACCGGCATCGACGATTCCTTCGGGTTTATCACGCTCCCCATTTTTCAGCAGGTGAAGGGGCTCCGGTTTCGCCGAAATATCGGTCCAACCCAGCACATTTTCATAACCCAACTCGCTGGCCGTGGGTCCCCCCTGTAAAACGGCGGCGCCCCGTGGATTAATCGCGCCGGGCCAAAAGACCGCCGCCATCGCGTAGTAATCCGTCTGCGGAATGGGGTCAAATTTGTGATCGTGGCACCGGGCACATTTCACCGTGAGGCCCAGGAAGGCCGACGAGGTTACATGGACCATATCCTCCAGGCGCTCGTATTTGTAGTCTTCCTGGTCGTTGGGTTCGTCATTCCACGTCCCCATGCGCAACATGCCTGTTGCGACGACGGTGCGTTCGGTACGGTTGGGTATTTCGTCCCCCGCGAGCTGCTGCACCACGAATTCGTCATAGGGCAAGTCGTCGTTGATGGCATCCACGACCCAATCGCGATAGCGCCAGGCATAGGCCTTTTCCTGGTCACGCTCGTAGCCACAGGTTTCGGCGAAGCGCACCAGATCGAGCCAGTGGCGTGCCCATTTCTCGCCAAACTTCGGCGAAGCGAGCAAGTCATCCACCACCCGCTCCCAGGCATCTTCCCGAGGGTCAGCGATGAAGTCATCCACCACGTCCGCCGTCGGAGGCAACCCAATAACATCGTAATAGGCGCGACGTATGAGATCCCGCCGACTCGCCTGGGGGGCCGGCTCCATATGGGCCCCTTCCAATTTCGCAAGAACAAAGGCATCGATGGGATTACGGACCGCTTCCGTGTGCGCCACCTCTGGAACAGCCGATCGTACAACCGGCTGGAGGGACCACCAATCGCGACCACCGCGCACATCAGTAGAGGATTCATAGAGGTCCAGCGTCCGGCCTTCGGGCCAGGAGGCGCCCGTCTCGATCCAACGGCGCAACAAGTCGATTTCGGCGTCCGCCAACTTTTTAGAAAGGCCCTTCTCCTCCGGCGGCATCTCCCCCTTGGTAATCAGGGTGATGAGCTTACTCTCTCCCGGGACACCCGGCACGATAGCCGGACCGCTCTTCCCGCCAGCCAGGGCACCCGCGCCATGGGCCAGGACGAGGCCGCCGGACGGATCCCGTTCCTGATGGCATTCGAGACAACGTTTCACGAGGAGTGGCGCGATCTCGGCTTCAAAATCGGGCGGAGTGATGCCTTCCGCATTTACA
>CAXBPH010000238.1:0-10931 GCA_963977445.1 uncultured bacterium
TTTTCCTGGGCATCAGCCATGCCAAATGGCCCTGGTTCTACATCGAACAATTGCCGGTGGAGTTGCTCCCCTGGGCGGTTTTCCTGCCCTGGACCGCCTATTGGGTCTGGAAAAATCGAAAAGAGGGCGAAGAAATGCGTCTTCTCCTTTGCTGGACCCTTCCTGCGTTTATCTTTTTTTCGGCCTGTATCGGAAAGCGCTCCATCTACATCCTTCCTCTCTACCCGGTATTCGCTATCTGGCTTTCCCGGAGTATTCTTTCTCTCCTCGATAGTGACCGTCTTCGTTGGAAGAGAAACACAGGATTGGTATGGTCCGCAGCCCTTGTGATTATAGCAATCGTGCCGCTGGTGCTCTTTTCCGGGCCCTACAAAGAATACTGGAACAATGCCTTATGGATTGTCTCCCTGGGTATTGGCGCGTGCGGTATCCATGCACTCTATGTCGCCCTGCGCACCGATGGCCGCCAACTCCACTGGAGTATGGTCGCTCACACCGTAGTCCTTTTTTCACTCTGCTCTCTGTTTATCTTCCCGGCCATTAACCCGTACAAGTCGGCTCGCGATTACTGCGCGCCCCTGCGGAGTTTGAGCGAACAGGGGACGGAGTACAATTTGTATTCCCTGGGCTTTTCCCGGGAAGAATATGTCTTCTACGCCAAGCATTTTCACGTTCCAGTTCTGTGCGAGCTGCTGGCTATTCCAGAGATGGAATCCCTCTCCATTTACGAGCAGGCCCGGCTTCAATCGAAAATGCAGCGGGATATACAGAAGGCAGTCCGAGATATTCCCATCGTATCGATGGCGTCTGTTACCGAGGAGGAAATTGAGGCACTACGCAATGCGGTAAACGCCTATCAAGGACCGGACGAGGGACAGGCGCAAAACGTCGCGGCCTACGAAAAAGCGGTGACAACGCGCCTGCAGCAACTCTTTCAGAGCATGAATAATGAGTCGTCTTCGCTCATCATGGTGATGGAAGACGACTGGCGGTGGGTGCTCGCCATGAGCCCAGCGGGCCGACAGTATGCGCTGTTGAAGGACACGAACGTGGGTAGCCGCAAGGTGCTGCTACTGGCCAATACCAGCGCGGCGAATGCCATTCAGACCCTCAACAATCCTGTAGAAACCATCCCGAAAAGCTCCCCGTGATGGAAGGACTGACGTGACCTACTTTCGAAAACTCTTCAACTCGTCGTAGATAGCCAGCGCAGTCTTTCGCGCTTCTCCGTGGTCAACCATAGGGCGGGGGTAGTCCCGCCCGAGTTGCACCCCACAGGCGGCGAGCTCGATGGGTGCCATCTCCCAGGGACACTGTAGAAACTTATCGGGTACCTCGGCCAATTCGGGTACCCAACGACGCACATAGGCCCCATCGGGATCGAATTTCTTGCCTTGGGAGATGGGATTGAACACCCGAAAATAAGGCGAAGCATCGGCACCACAACCCGCTACCCATTGCCATCCCAGGGTGTTGTTGGCAAGATCGGCATCCACCAGGGTATCCCAGAACCAGGCAGCCCCTTCCCGCCAGTGGATACGTAAATCCTTGGTCAGAAAGGAGGCGACCACCATCCGCACCCGATTGTGCATCCAGCCCGTCTCCCACAATTCACGCATCCCGGCATCCACGAACGGATAGCCCGTCTGCCCCCGCTGCCAGCGCTTCAGGGCGACACTATCGTCAACCCAGGGGAACGGCGCGAACATATCTTTCAGGGGCTCTTCCGGCGTATCGGGAAAGTAATATAAGAGGTGGTGGGCGTAATCACGCCAGTAGACCTGGCGAATATAGGCTTCGTTGGCCGGTCGAATATCGGCCCCGCCTGCCCGATAAGCAGACGCGGCATGCCACACCTGGCGGGGCGAAAGTTCGCCAAAATGAAGCGAAGGTGCCATGCCGGATGTTCCCGGAATGTCGGGACGATCACGGGCCGTGGGATAGTCCTCAATGGGATCCTCGGTGAATCGGTGAAGCCGATCCTGGGCACCCGCCTCCCCTACCGCCCAATGCCCCAGAACTTTATCCACCCAGGGATGGGCAACGACCAACTCCAATGTATCCAGGCCGTCGGAAGAAGGCCAGTGAGCCGGTGCCGGAATCGATACGGGCGCCAGATAGGGCGTGTCCACAGGCTCTCGCTTTGAACAGGTGTTGTAGTAGGGCGTGAATACTTTGTAGGGCTCCCCCGCGAGTGTGGCAATCGCGTCGGGCGCATTCAGCAGGCTGTTGTTGAATATCTTGAGTTCAATACCCGCGGTCTTGAGTGCATCACGCACCCGGGCCTCCTGACGCAATCCAGCGGGCTCATAGCGACGGCTCCCATACACGGTGAGGGCACCCAGCCCTTCGCACAAGGCGACCAGCCCTTCTGCTACCGGGCCCTTTTTAAGGAGCAGTCGGGAACCCGCATTGTCGTAGGCTTCTTCCAGCGACAGGAGGCTGCGGGTCAGCCACGCCCGACTCGCCGCACCGGGCACCCACGCCCCGTCCTCTTCGGGGGACCAGAAAAAGACGGGAACAACCGGCTCTCCAGAAGCGACGGCTGCCGTGAGGGTGGCGTTATCCGAAAGGCGCAGGTCATTTCTGACCCAATAGACAACCGCACTGGGCTGCTTCTCAGAGCTTTGTCCCGTCAATATGTACTCCAATGTCTGGCCATCACTTCCATTTTCCTGAGGACCACTCCCATAGATTAACCTACAAAAAGTGGGGCCAGGACGAGCGATATTACACACATAAGTTTAATCAGGATATTGATGGAGGGACCTACTGTATCTTTCAGAGGATCACCTACCGTATCGCCCACGACAGCCGCCTTGTGGGCTTCTGAATTCTTGCCCCCGTGGTGGCCATCTTCGATGTACTTCTTTGCATTGTCCATGGCACCGCCACTGTTCGCCGTCTGGATGCCCAGCATGACACCGGTTGCAATAGCGCCGACCAACATCCCCGCCAGGGCCTCCGAGCCAAGTAGCCAACCCATCCCTACCGGAAACAAGATTGCCAGGGCCCCGGGCATCATCATTCCCCGCAATGCCCCTTTGGTTGCGATATCCACACAGGTGCGGCTGTCGGGTTCAACGCCTTCTACACCTTCCCGCAATCCGGGAATCTCGGCAAACTGGCGGCGTACTTCTACGATCATCAAGTCGGCGCAATACCCAACCGCCCGAAACAGCATGGAACTGAAGAAAAAAGGTAGCATGGCCCCAATCAACAAGCCTGCAAGAATTGTGGGATCACTCAGACTCAGTTCCAGGCCGATGGCGTTAATATCACCCGGTTGTAGCCCCTGTGCCCGAGCCATGGCGGCGTCTGTGGCCAGCAAGAATGCGCTCAGCAGACCAATCGCCGCGAAGGCAGCACTACCAATGGCAAAGCCCTTACCAATGGCGGCGGTGGTGTTACCCACGGCGTCCAGATTATCCGTGATCTTTCGCACTTCCGGGTCCAGCTTCGCCATCTCGGCGATGCCGCCCGCGTTGTCGGCAATAGGACCGTAGGCGTCTACGGCAACGACCATGCCCGTTGTGGCAAGCATACCCAACGCCGCCAGAGCCACGCCATAGACACCGCACCACTCGTAGGCAAGCATGACGGACAGGGCCAGAACAATAACCGGGATCGCCGTGCTCTGCATACCGATAGCGGTACCCTCGACCACCGCGGTCGCCGCGCCCGTCTCACAGCGCTTGGCCAGGTCGCGAACAGGTTTGTAGTCGGCCGAAGTGAAATACTCACTGACGAAGCCGATAAGACCGCCCGAGACGATACCCAGCACGCAGGCAGCCAGGGGGCCCCACCACGCGTATTCCTGGCCGGCCAGGGTAAAGGAGGTGCCGAAGGCCCGGGCGTAGGTGGAGATACCAACGATGGCCAGGCCCGCACTGATATAGGTTCCCATCATCAGGGCATTCTGGGGCTTTGTCTTCGCAAAGAGTTTGACATACATAACGCCAAATACGGACGCGATGATTCCGATGGCAGCCACCATGAAAGGAAAAGCCAGCACAAAGCCGGGACCACCCGACGCGACGATAACCGCAGCGATCGCCAGGCTGGCAATGATAGATTCAACATAAGACTCTAATAAATCGGCACCCAACCCGGCGACGTCGCCCACGTTGTCCCCCACGTTGTCGGCGATAACAGCGGGGTTACGGGGGTCATCCTCCGGTATACCGGCTTCCACCTTCCCCACCAGGTCCGCCCCCATGTCGGCCCCTTTGGTAAAGATGCCACCACCGGAGCGCGCAAAGAGGGCCACGAGGGACGCACCCATGGCATAGCCGTTGACGATAGTCATGTTACCATCGAAGAACCAATAGGTCACGGCGAGCCCGGAGAGGGCAACACCCACGACGCCCATTCCCATAACCGCGCCACCACTGATGGCTACGTCCAGGGCACCAGCAACCCCTTTCGACGCGGCAGCCGCTGTGGTGCGGGCATTGGCCCGGGTGGCGATATACATCCCCAGGAATCCCGCGCAGGTGCTGGCCAGGGCACCGGCGGCAAAAGCGATAGCTGTTTTCCAATTCAATTGGAGTTCGGGATTGTAGAGGCCTACGCCCACGAGGAATAGCATGACCAGGGCAGAAACGGATACGACGTAGATATACTCACGTCGCAAAAAGGCGGAGGCACCTTCCTGAATCATGCGGGAGAGTCGCTCCATGTGCTCCGTGCCCTGTGATTGGGCGAGCACATAGCGAACCAGATAAACAACGAATAACAACGCGACGACCGAGGCAATTACGGCGATTTTTAAGAACGGAACTTCCATGACAATTGTTTCTCCTCTCCGAAAGTAACAACTATTGTCCGACCGGTTATCCGGCTTGAATATCCTGTCCTTCATGGCACAACGCCGCCCGCGCCGCCAGCTGCTCCGCCTCCTTCTTCGTGGTGCCCACCCCGTGCCCAATGGCTTCACCCCGCACCAACACCGCCACCTCAAATTCCTTCTTGTGATCCGGGCCTTCCGCGCGAATTACTTCAAAACGTGGCAAGGCAATGCGATTGCCCTGGCAATAGTTTTGAAGTCGGGATTTGTAATCACCATACCATTTTGCCGTGCCCGCCGTCGCTACTTCGTTGGTATACACACGAACCACGAACTTGTAGGCATCATCGTAGCCGTTGTCCAGGTACACCGCACCTATGAGGGCTTCCATGCAATCGGCAACGAGGGAGATGCGTGCTCGGCCACCGGAAAGCTCTTCCCCTTTGCCGAGGCAAATGTGGGGAACGATATTGAGAGAACGGCCAACGCGTGCTACGCACTTGCGATTGACCAGACCCGCGCGCATGCGGCTGTATTCACCCGGCGTTCGATCCGGGTAAATCTCGAAAAGATGGTGGGCCATCACGAGCCCCAGGACGGCGTCCCCTAGAAATTCGAGGGACTCGTAGTCGTAGCCCCCACGCTCGCCCTCGACCTGGCTTGACGCATGGGTCAAGGCGCGGTCAAAAAGAGAAACGTCACGGATTGTAAAGCCCAGCCGTTGGGCCAGGTTTTGCAATTCCGTGACGCGTTCTTCAATATCAGTCATACTTGGTAAGAATTATCGATGCATTGTGACCACCGAATCCCAGGGAATTCGACATGGTCGCCGAAATTTTCACTTCGCGCGCTTCATTGGCCACGATGTTGAGTACGCACTCGGGATCGGGCGTATCATAGTTTATATTGGGAGGTGCGATGCCATCACGCATGGCGAGAAGACAGATAATCGCTTCCACACCACCAGCGGCACCAAGCAGGTGACCGATCATGGATTTCGTGGAGCTTGCAAGAGGCGTTTCTTCACCGTAAACGGCGTGAAGGGCCTTACACTCTCCCGAGTCATTCAATTTCGTGCTCGTGCCATGGGCGTTGAAATAGTCGATATCGGAAGGATTTAATTTCGCTTCCTTCAGACCATCTTTCATTGCCGTAGCAACGCCGGAACCGTCAGGGCGGGGGGCCGTGATGTGATAGGCGTCACAGGTTTCACCCATGCCGGCAACCACACCGAGAATCTCCGCACCACGGGCCTTGGCATGCTCCTCCGACTCCAACATCAGCATACCCGCGCCTTCACCCATGACAAAGCCATTACGGTCTTTATCAAAGGGACGACTCGCCCGTTCGGGCTCGTCGTTGCGGGTGGACAGGGCACGCATGGCACAAAAGCCCGCGATACCAAAGGGAATCACGGTCGCTTCAGCACCACCAGCCAGCATGAAATCGACTTTGCCCAGGCGAATCAGATTGGCCGCATCGCCGATGGCGTGGGTGCCGCTCGCGCAGGCTGTCACAACACATTTGTTGGGACCCCGGAGACCGCGGTGGATCGCAACCACACCCGCAGCCATATTAACCAGGCCCTTCGGCACCATCAGCGGGGATACACGGCGCGGACCGCCTTCACCCATCTTGACCGAATCTATGTTGATTTCATTCAGGCCGCCGATGCCCGAACCGACGATAACACCGCCTCGGTAGGGATCAAGGGCGTTGAGGTCCAGGCCAGACTGCTTCCAAGCTTGGTCGGCAGCTTCGATAGCAAATTGGCTGTAGCGACTCATGCGCCGTAGCTCTTTGTTGTCCATCCCATCGGGGTGAACATCTTCTGCTATACCTGCTATCTGCGCGGCCAATTCGGACGGGTCAAAGCAGTCAATTTTCCGGATACCCGACTTTCCGGCACAGATATTGTCCCAGAACGTCTTGATATCATTACCAACCGGCGTTACTACGCCGACTCCGGTTACAACTACCTTCGTGCTCATCGGTACCCTTAATGTTCAAGACCCAGTCCGAGAGAATTCCCTCGAACTGGGTGCTGCAGTTTTAACAATCTATATTCAAAGCACCCGACAGGGCATTTTTCAACCCTGGACTAGAGCTTAGACTGTATATACTTAATTGCGTCCCCAACGGTCTCGATCTGGTTGGCGTCATCGTCGATGTCGATATTGAATTCTTCTTCCAATGCCATCAACAATTCGGTCAAATCGAGGGAGTCGGCGCCCAGATCTTCCATGAAACCGGCCTTTTCGACCACCTCATCGGCACTCTTATCAAGACGCTCGGCAATAATATCTTTAATCGTTGCTGCTACATCTGCTTCGCTTGCCATAAACTACACCTCCTTTCCTGCTGAAATTGAATAGGTTATCTTATTTGGAGCGCAAGTATAGCCTCTCCATAGCCTTAACTTCAACCCACTTAAGGCACCCATTTACGTCGCTTCTCCCGGTGGCAGCAGGCCCCCCATCTGGGATAAAATCACCCTCCGCAGACAGGGCTATCGACTTTCACACCGAAAGGCCTGAAAAGGGCAATATTTTGCCCTATAATACCGGATCACTGCAGGGATATCCCATCATTTTTTTTGATATTCCTGACGAATAGTGTTCATTTTTGTACGTCATTTTGGCCAAAATATCGCCGCCAATGGCGACGAATAAACCGATTCAGAGCAAATTGAGGGATCTATTTTACCTATGATGAGTGCACAATGCGAACAATTGAGCCGGGAGCTGCGAGAAAAACGCGACATTAATCCAACGTCACTTGCCGAGACGCGGGCCAATTTCGAGTTGCACGGGAAGCGCTTCCCCCTGGATGCCGATATTCGCTCAAAAATGACCCGGACCGGCGATCTGGACGTCCTGCGTTTGTATCCCCCCGGAGCAAATGAGGCGCGATGCCTGCTCTATTTTCATGGCGGCGGCTACATCATTGGCTCCCCCGCAACCCACGCATCACTAGTCGGCCGTCTCGCCCGGGCCGCTTCCATGACGGCCGTCATACCGAACTACAGGAAAGCTCCGGAACATCCCCATCCGGCCCCCCTGGAAGACGCCATTCAGACCTATCAAATGATACTCGCGGAAGGATTCCGCCCAGAAAACATCGTTATCGCCGGAGATTCGGCGGGCGGTGGCTTAACGCTGGCCACCCTGCTTCAGGCCCGAAACCTGGAACTTCCCCTGCCCGCAGCGGCCGTGTGTATGTCGCCCTGGGTAGACATGGAATCGAAGGGTGACTCCGTAAGGAGCAAGGCCGACGTGGACCCGGTGGTGGCCCCCCAACATATCCAAAGTTTTGCGCGAATGTTTGTAGGGGCAGGCGACCCCAAAGACCCGTTGGCGTCACCGCTGCACGCCGACCTTACGGGATTACCTCCGTTACTGATCCAGGTTGGGGAAAATGAGACCTTGCTGGATGATTCGCTACGTATTGCTGCACGGGCGGCCCATGCCGGGGTAGATACCACACTGCGGGTCTGGCCCCATATGTTCCACGTCTGGCAGCTATTCGCACCCGAATTGGATGAAGGCCTCCGCGCCATTTTAGAAGCTGCCGAATTCATGGTCCGGCACTTGGAGCCCGCGGATTCCTGAGCAGTCTCAGCCCCGCGCTTTCAGCGCCATAATTGCGATTGCAAAAGGCAGGAGAGCAACGATCCACCATTTGTAGTTGATTACGAAGTCGAATATATCATTTGTCGTAATGCCAAACATCTTCTCAATCTCCTCCCCCAGGACCCATGCCAACTAACTGTTTACGCGTAAATAAAACGTCACGCCAGACAAGAGCAGCGCACTGGCACCAACCGCAAGTGCCAGACGACTCCGGGTGCGAAGGGACTTATCGCCCTTGGCAAAAGAGCTTGGCCCCGTCCAGATAACCGCGCCAAAGCCGATGATGAGTGCCAGTAAATTGAAGATACCCTGTTGAATCCCCAGTTCGCTGCCGGAAAAAGAGGCGAGACACATAAACCACGCGAGAACGGACATGGCGAGACCGCTCATCCACGTGGGCGTTCGGGCGCTGGCGCTCCCGGTCAATACCCGTTCGTTAAGTGCGTTTTCGTCGACCAGCGGTGTGAAGCCCCCGGATGTTTCCCCGACAGGGCCCCTCGAGGGCGGGCCAGCGGGACGGTGGTCGACCGGGGGACCAACGATAGGGACACCAGGATGCTCATCCACCCCTTCCTGGAGCGATTGGAAGCTGAAGCTATCCACGGGGGCCGCCGCTGGCGTCGTTGCACCCTTTGAGGAAGAGCGTTTGTGTTTCTTGGGGGCGGCAGGCCCACCATCCACAGCGGCCTCAGCGCGCATTTCACGGCGCTCTTTGGTCTGCTTCGCCCGCTTATCGTAGTGGTGCACCACGCAGCTTACGCAAATACGACGCCCGCTGCTGGTGCGCTGTATGTGACTCTTGCACACGGTCTTCTTGCACCGTTCACAGGTGTGGCTGCAAACTTCACACAACAACATCTCACACTCATGACAGAACCCCACAGAGCTCCGTACTTCGCATTCACCACATTCCATGTTATCATCCCGTATGCCCACTCCCAGGCACCCTGTTTGCTGGGTCGAATCGAATAGCACCCTGATTATACAATGACGTAACCCACGCGGCAAGCCGCTCAAAAACACCCCGCAGCCAAACATGAGGACACCCCCAAATCGATGGCCCCCACGTCACTATTTTTATCACGTATCGCGCTCCTCCAGGCCTTTCTAAAGGCCCATCAATGGAACGGCATCCTGCTGAATCGTATCGATAACTTCGCTATGGCAACCGGAGGCGCGCGAAATTTTGTGTCGACACAGGCCGATGTCGGGGCCTGTGGACTCTTTATACAAGATAACGGCACGGTGCATTATGCGGGCAATGGCGTCGAGGCAACACGGATTACCGATGAGGAAATCCCCTGTCCCCCCTGTCAGGCGGATCCCTTTCTCTGGTGCGGTGACACCCCCGCTTCCTGGTGCCAGTCTCGCTTTGAGGGTGTCCTCGTTTCTGACGATGGGACCTTGGGCGATAATGTAGACGGTGCCCTGGCTCCACTTCGCAGTATCCTGCTGCCCGATGAGTGTGACACCTACCGGAATCTGGGACGCCTCGCCGGCGAAGCGATGGAAATTACCTTGCGCTCGATTACATCGGGCATGACCGAGTCAGAGATTAGTGCCCGACTGATCTATGAAGGCCGACGCCGGGGATGTCAGGTGCCCGTAAGCCTGGTGGCTGCGGACGATCGCATTGCGCGATACCGCCACCCCCTCCCCACCTTGCCGGGCTCCCCCCACGAGGCCCGGGTGAAGAGCTATGTCATGGTGGTTGCCGGCATGCAGTTGGGGGGCCTGGTCGTTTCCTTGACCCGCTTCAAACAAGTTGACACCCTGCCCGCAACCGTATCGGAAGCCTATCGCCGGATCTGTGCCGTGGATATTCGTATGGCGGAAGCGACCCGCCCCGGCGCAACCCTGGGCGACGTATTTGCCGCGTGCCAACGGGCCTATGTGGAATTCGGCTTTGACGAAAATGAGTGGCACAATCACCACCAGGGTGGCAGCACAGGCTATGCCGGCCGCACCAGCAAGGGTATGCCCGGCTCCACCTTTCCCTGTCTCGACGCCCATTGGACCCAGGTGGTCCGAGAGCAATTGGGCACCGAAATTTCCGTGAGTAGTGCCTTCGCCTGGAATCCTTCGGCACAAGGCGTCAAATCGGAAGACACGTTTTTATTACATGCCGACGGGCAACGGGAAGTCATCACGGCAACGCCCAACATTCCAACCGTGGCGCTACACGATCTGCTCAGCTCGGAAATGACCATGGAAAAATCGGCCATGGCTCCCCCTGAATTCATATAGGCTTTGGTATATACTGATACTCGGAAACCATTCTGTGAATTCGTATCGCGGGCCCGGCCATTCACCCGGGAGAGTTCTGTCCAAGGAGATATCCGAATTATGGAAACGCTTTCAGGACTCCGCATCGTCAGTCTCGCCATCAATATCCCCGGCCCGGTAGCCGCCGCAGCATTGCGTGATCTCGGGGCAGCGGTTTGTAAGATAGAGCCCCCTTCGGGTGACCCCCTCGCCCATTTTTCTCATACCTGGTATGAGGAACTCTG
>CAXBPH010000239.1:0-10907 GCA_963977445.1 uncultured bacterium
CTGGAGCGCACCGGATTCGACAGCGTATTTACGACACCCAACGACCCCCTGCGTGAGTTTGTGGAACCCTATGGGCGCGCCTTCATCTGGATGAGCGATGGGGATGGTCTGATCCAACAAAATCTCAGGGCGGCAGGGCTCAACGAAGTCCACTGCTTTCCAGGGTTTCCGGAATCCACCTGGAACAGGTCCGCGGCCCTCTGGTATGGCGAATGCCTCTCCCTCCCCATCGACCTACCTGCGCAGCTCCATTTCGGACCGACCACCCATCTAGCAGACATTATCATTCAACCCGGCAGTGGTAGCCCCAGAAAAAACTGGCCGCTGGAAAAATTCCACGAGCTGGGAGAGCATCTCGAAGCCCTTGGATTCTCGGTCATGTGGTGCCGAGGTCCGGCAGAAGAGGACGTCGGGAAGCTTGGCAGGGAGCTCCCCCCCATGTCACTCTGCGACCTGGCGCGAACACTTTCGGGGGCGAAACTCTTCGTCGGTAACGATAGCGGCATCAGCCATCTTGCCTCCATAGCCGGATGTCCTTCGGTGGCCATCTTCGGGCCAACCGATGCGACCGTGTGGCACCCCGTGGGCAAGCGTACGACCGTCGTCCAGGGAAACCCCTGGCCCGATGTGGACAGCGTACTTCGCGCGACCATGGCGCGCGTGGGGGCCTGAGTGCAATAGCGGCAGCGTTACTTTTGCTATTATCGTCTGAATGACCTTCTCCGGCTCCGGCCTTTTCGAATACCTTTACCGCGCTCTTGCCAACCCGTAATCAATACACAAACCCCCAACAAAAAGGATAGCTAGCTTGTCTGCACCAAACACCACACTTCGGCGAGATGTCGGACTCTTCGGCGCCACACTGATGGGCCTCGGCTCCATCCTCGGAACGGGTGCCTTTGTGAGCATCGGCATTGCAGCGGGCATCACCGGCCCCTCCGTGGTGCTTGCGACGGTCCTCGCGGCGCTGGTGGCGACGTGCAACGCCCTGAACAGTGCCCAGCTCGCCGCTGCCCACCCCGTGAGTGGCGGTGCCTATGAATATGGCTATCGCCTGCTCACGCCCGCGCTCGGCTTTACGGCTGGCTGGATGTTCTTGTGCGCCAAGGCCGCTTCGGCGGCGACGGCAGCCCTGGGTTTTTCGGGCTATGCGCTAGAAGCCATGGGCGTCAATCTTTCTGGAGTCCACACGGGGGTGGCCCTGGTGGCCGTATTCTTACTGAGCATGCTGACCGTGGGTGGCATACGACGCTCCAATGGCACGAATACGATTATTGTGTCCATTACCATGGGTGCCTTGGGGGTCTTCGTTCTGGCCCTTCTGCCTACCGCACTGAGCCAAGGTACCGACAACCTCTTCCCCTTCTTTGGCGTTGGCACCGGAGAACACGGTGCCCCATTGCCCGCCTTCCTGGAAGCTACGGCACTCATGTTCGTCGCCTTCACCGGCTATGGCCGTATTGCCACCCTGGGTGAAGAAGTTCACGATCCACGGCGAACCATACCCCGCGCCATTGTCGCCACCCTCACCCTGTCGGCAACGATCTACATTGGTCTTGCATTGGTCGCCGTGGCGGCCGCTGGTGCTGCCATGCTGGGCAACGAAACGGATGCAACTTCCGCGACTCTTGAACAAGTCGCCCGAAAGCTTTCCAGTCCCGCTGTCGCCTGGGTCGTAGGCCTGGGCGCGGTAACCGCCATGTTGGGGGTCCTTCTTAATCTTATCCTCGGCCTGTCGCGGGTGTTATTTGCCATGGCCCGACGCCACGACGCGCCCTTCGTGTTCTCCCGGGTTAGTGAGAGATCGGGCACGCCAAACGGGGCTATCTGGGGTGTGGGTGCTGTCATCGCCGCCCTCACGCTGGTGGGGGACGTCAAAACCACCTGGTCCTTCAGTGCCTTTACCGTGCTGATTTACTACGCCATCAACAACATGGCAGCCCTACGCCTGCCGCCGGAAGACCGGCTCTACTCGCCCCTGTGGGCCTGGGGTGGCCTGGCCTCCTGTCTCTTTCTTGCCTTCTGGGTCGACAGGTGGATCTGGGCCGCCGGTCTGGGGCTCATTGTCGTGGGCCTTTTGGCGCGGGCGTTAAGTCACGCGATTTCGGGCGGGCCTGCGAATAAATAATTGTTCGGTGCGGTATTCTCTACAAGGACGCGTGGCGCGTTCACGGAAAGGATATCGAAATGATTATTCTACTCATCTACGGCGGCGCGCTCCTGGCTATCGTGGCCATTGCTGCACTTTTCTACGGACTGGCCGTCCAGTCACGAAGAAACTATACCTGTCCCAACTGCGGCGAGCGGTATCGAATGGAACATCTGGAAGCGAGCCACTGCAATTCCTGTGGCACTCCCCTCGACCACGGGAACAATGACTGAAGTCCCTCACCAACCGCACGCAACCGAAAGGAACTCGCAGGATGGAAAAGCGCACTGATTTATTGGTTGGAACCCGCCCTGAAATTACGAACGGCAAAGTCATCATGAGCGGTGCCGAGGGTTTCGATGGCTATGAAATTATGGAATACAAAGGCATGGTCTGGGGCATCTCTGCCCGCGCCAAAGATATGGGACAGGACATCGCCATGGGCTGTAAGCAAATTTCCGGCGGTGAACTCAGCTCCTATACGGCCCTTGGGGATGAATCACGCCAACGTGCCCTGGACCGCATGCTGGAGATGGCGGCCCGTCAAGGGGCCAATGCGATCATCAATGTGGAATTTGAAATGGGCGGTGCCCAACAGGGAGCGACGCAGGCGGTTGTTCATGGCACTGCAGTGATTATCAAGCCCATCGAAGACTATGTCCCCGTGGGTGCTGCGGGCAATATCCTGATGGAAATCAAAGATCGGCTCACGGGCCAATAGCGACGATGGACCAACCATCCCCCTATCTTCGCTGGCTCTGGTGGCGACACACCTGGACCTTTCAGCTGGCCCACAAACCACTGTGCACGCGATTCCACCAGGACGTCCTACGAATCGGTCCGGCTCACCTGTGCCGCAGTTGCACGGCACTCTATGGCTGTCTTGCGGTGGGATTGCTTGCGGGCCCTTGGCTAGTCGGGCATATGGATGTTTACTTCGCAGCCTTGGTCACGTTTCTGCTCTTTATGGCGATTGTCGCATCGGCACCACCGCTGTACGCCCATGTGTCCCGTGCTTGCCGTGACCTGCTCCGGGGCAGCGCAGGCATGCTCGGGGGGCTGAGCATGATGATGCTGTTCACGCCACTGTGGCTATGGGGACTTGCCAATCTGCTTGGCCTGGCTGCGGCGTGGCTGATATACCGACGCCTCCGCAATCTACGGGCCGAACGGGTGGACAGCTGCTCGGGCTGTTCGGAATGCAATCGGGGCACCGTCTGCTCGGGCTTTGAGAAGCAAGCCCGTCACCTCCGAGCCTACGAGGAAGCCGCTACCGCCTATCTGGAACGGCGCTATGAGCCCGCACAGCGGAACCCGGGAAGCCCGACCAAATAGGCTCTCCCCTTCCAGACAAAAAAATCGTCTCTGGCAGAAACCTTTCGGTCCACCAGAGACGATTAGCCTACTTACTCTACACAAGCACCGTCCTGTCGGCGTGAGCCCTCACAAATCGGGGCATCCGACCGGGGCACTCAGGCCATGGCCGGGCCGGCAATGCGCTTGATGTGTTCCCAGGAAAAGATGCCGGAACTATGGCCATCACTCCAGACGATACCGATCGCATAGTTGCCCAGCGGAGCAACCGATTCGACTTTGATATCATCGGGCACACTGTCGGGGTTCAGGATGGGCTGGCCGGTGAATTCGTTCACACACAAGGCGCACTGGCACGACACGCGAAGCGACTTGTTGCCCACGTGAAATTCCGTGCCATCCGGCAAGGTCACCCGCAAGCGACCGTCTTCCGGGACCACATCAGGCAGGGCTTCCCCTTCCAGACGTCGTTTTCCGACGGCACGGTGCAATTTCTCGGCCATTTCCTTAAACGCGGTAATCTCAGCCCCGAAATCTTTATCGGACGCATCGGAAAGGCCCGGCATAAGGGGGAGCTGTGCCAGGGTCTCAAGACCAAAGCGCTCTTTGAGGGTGGCCACGCTGTTCCCGAAAATGTAGTGCTTCTTTTCGCAATTGTCGCACAAGAAGTACGACATGTTTTCAACGAGACCCAACACCGGAACTTTCACGGACTCAAACATGAGGATGCCCCGTGCTACGTCGACCAGCGAAAGGGCCTGGGGTGTGGTCACGATTATTGCGCCATCCAAAGAGGCCTGCTGCACGAGGGTCAGTTGGATGTCACCCGTTCCAGGTGGCATGTCAATAATCAGATAGTCCAAATCGCCCCAGTCGGTTTGCTGGAGGATCTGCGACGTATAGTTAGAGACCATGGGGCCACGCATTACGGCCGGACGGTCACCCATCACATAGCCTAGCGACATGGTCTTCAACCCGTCGCACATGATGGGCTCGATGAGATTATTCTTCATGTACACATCGGGCTGCGGCACCTTGAACAAGGTCGGCAGTGACGGCCCATAGATGTCTACATCCAAGAGGCCTACCCGATGCCCTTCGCGTTGAATAGCGCGGGCGAGGTGGGCGGCCACCGTGGATTTACCCACGCCCCCTTTGCAGGAAGAAACGGCAATAATAGCTCCCACATTTTTTAAAGTATCGATCTGGGGGCCGGATTTCACTTTGGGGGCCATGGCCGACATGTTGACCACAACCGACTTCACGCCGGGGAGTTGCGCAACCGAAGACTCACATTCCTTCTGAAAGTGCTCTTTAACGGGACAAGCCGGGGTAGTCAATTCGACCGTAAAGGAAACCGTTCCTTCTTCGATCTTTATGTCTTTGATAAACCCCAGGGAAACGATGTCTTTCCCAAAATCGGGGTCCATTATATGACGCATGGCGTCCAACACCTGGCTTTCGGTGACCATTATATACTCCTGTCGTGGGTGTCCTGGAATTTGCTGAAGCAGCAAAAGGTGATCTTACGTGCTGCAACGCGGCAATGTCCATACCGAGAGGCCGGTGCCGCATCTACATCTATGGTGAACACCGAAAATGACAGAATTATGCCCAAACGACCGATGGGACCCGTGTAAATCAGCCAAACGCCGGTTTTGCGAAAAGTTCACCGCAATAAAGACACTTATAATGCTTGGCATTCGATACACGAAGACAGGTGGGGCAGGTGACGGCACCGCCGCCCATTTTTCCGTCCTCCGTGCCATCGCGCAGGTCGATTTCCTTCGCCATTCGCTCCAAATCCGCATCGGTCAGTCCGGCTTTGTCCCGAATCAGCTCCCAAAGCGCCTGGTTCAGCAGCGACAGGCGTTCAACCTGGTGGCGGAGCTCCCGAATATTTTCCCGGGACTCCAAGGCCTGGTTATCTGCGCTAGCCGAGCGAACCGAGCCCGCTGCACTCCGACCATGCAAGCCCTGGCCCATACCACTCATCCACAATAAATCACTCATAAATCCAATCTCCCTTACGTGCAGCGCTATCCGCACCACCCCATTATTCAATCCCCAAATCGGGCGCTAAATCCAGTTACCTGTAAATACCGTTCACACTGGCGTGTTATTCACGCTATCGGGTACCATCATTTCATGAGCACGGCAGATTTACAAGTCCAACTGGATACACTCCTAACGGAAGTCAGGGCCTGTACCCTGTGTGAGGAACTCCTTCCCCTGGACCCACGTCCCATTCTGCGGGCCCACAGCGACGCGCGAATCCTGATTATTGGTCAGGCTCCAGGCACGCGGGTGCATCAGTCTGGCGTCCCCTGGGACGACCCGAGTGGTATACGGCTACGTGAATGGCTCGACGTCACCCCGGATGAATTTTATGATGTGCGTCGATTTGCCATCATACCCATGGGGTTTTGCTACCCCGGCAAGGACAAGCGGAGTGGTGACAATCCACCCCGCCCGGAATGCGCCCCGCACTGGCACAAGAAACTTCTCGACCTGCTCCCAAACGTTAAGCTGACACTGCTTATCGGAAATTATGCACAGCACTACTATCTTCGAGAACAGGCCGCGAAGACCTTGACGGAAACGGTCAGACAATGGAAAACTCTGGCACCCGACTATATTCCAGCCCCCCATCCGTCACCGCGCAATATACGGTGGCGAAAAAGCAATCCCTGGTTTGAGGAAGAGGTCGTGCCCGTCCTGCGCGCCCGAACTCGGAAATTGCTTGGTCCGTCGGGCACTCAACCTGAAGTCGGTCGCGACACGTAAATCGAGTTTTTAGAACGCAGGAAATCACTCCAGTACCAGTAGAAAAACAGGCCCAGGAGAAGGAAACCTGCCATGGAAATGCCCTGAACATGGATCAAGTTTCCCAGCGGCTCCATTCCCTCGCCCAAACGGACGACAATCGATGCGATGCGACCGGACTGATCGCCGAGAAAAATCAACGCAAAGGCCAATACACGACGTTCCCATCGCGGGATGACCCACAGTGTCATCGTCACAAATACCTGGCCCACCAAGTCATAGATATGAATCGGCATCAACGTCATCGCCATAACCCACACCAACTGCTGGTGACGTAGCGTACGGGACAGATCGTCGGACGTCTGTCGTGCCCGCCATCCAATCCAACACGTCGCAAGTATCCCCACGACGACGCCGAGAATCATGACGTGCTTACCCAAGGGCGTATTACCCAACAAGGCTGGTGCGCCACAATAATTCTGCCACTGGTTAAATTCCTGATGTTGGAGATGCCCTTCCAGAGATTCCTGATAATATCCAAAAAGATTCGAAATCGGTACAAGGGTGAGCATTACGATGGAAAATACCGCACTCAAGAAGACCCCCGCCGCGAACCATCGGAAGCCTCCCGCACACAAGATATACCCCAGCGGAAGCAGACTGATTTGGGGCTTGATGCTGGCGAGCAGGAATCCCACTAAAAACCAGCCGAGTAAACGTTTTTGCCATCCGTACCACGCTAACAGACAACCGAATACGACAATCGAAGCACACTGCCCTTGCACAAGCACCTGCACCACGGGACGCAGCGAGCCGCACAAAACAATGTACCAACCAAGTGTGACGAAGGAATTCTCTTCTCGACTGCGGGGAGCCATCAAGAGCCAGGTCAACCCCGCAACACCGAGTATAGCGAGCATGCCCACGGCGCGATATACCCAGGGAGCAAGGGACCAAGGCATGAGGGCAAGAGGCACACTGATGATTGCCATGGTGGGGGGATAAACAAATGTAGCCTGGTCACGCAGTTTTACTTCAAACAGGGCATCCCAGGTCTGGGCGAACAGGGCCTTATCGTAGGGAGAATCTCCATTCAGCCAACAGGTTCCTGCCGTGTACCAACTCCTCGTGTCGTAGTCCCACGGGTGAACCCCAACACCCTTAATGGAACTTGCATTCACCAGATACGCTGCTGATAAAAGCAGAAAAAACATCAATAAAATCGAATTTTTTGCAAGCTTCGACCCGTATTCCCCGAACATTCAAACCATCTCCCACGTCATACGTCAAGCATGTAGCTCCCAACAGAAGCGCATCGATAAGGGCTCTCCAACACTCCTCCTGTAGACTAACATACTTCTTATGTGAGATGTCTAGATATTAGTAAACTTCGTACGTCAGGAATTATCCAACCCATCGATCACACGTTGAATGGCCTGGCCCAAATCCCTGGCATAGGGTTTCCTGATAATAACCATGTGATTGCCGGGCACAACGACGACTTCTACCCCCTTCTTCGCGAAACGATCCCAACCCATTGTCGGATTTTTCTTTTCTGTATGGGCGGGATTGTGGGCAGCACGGAACAGCGTAACTCTCGCATCGATTGGTTTGAGTACGTACTCCGCCATCGCCTGGCTACTCGACACCATACTCTTCGTACTGTCTTGAACCAGTTGATCATTCAGCATTTCGAGACGCCGCTCCGCAATGGTCGGCTTGACCAGACCTGCCTGGACCAGAAAATACTGGACCGATGTATCGAGTTGCATCCATCGAATATAGTCCGACAAACGTAGCGCCTGCTCCCGCTGGCTACTACGACCGAGCACGCGTCGAACAAGGAGCCGCACGATGTCCCGGGCGTAACCTGCCAGATACTTCCACATGTAGGTAGTCATGACAAGCCGAATTCTTACTCGATTCAGTTGATGCCCTATAGACTGAAACGTATAGCCTCCTGCCAGTTCATACTGCTCTGGAATTCCACTGTCGAGCATAGCAATTAGCGGTACGTCTTCGCCGGCTTCCCGCAATTGTCGGGCAATTTCATAGGCCACGATGCCGCCAAAAGAATAGCCGCCCAGATAATAGGGACCATTCGGGCGAACTTTGACGATTTCCTGAATGCAGGAGCGTGCCAACATCTCCACCGTGGCCGATTCTTCGGAATTCTCCAGCCCTTCAAATTCAAGATCGGCAAAACCGAAGAATGGTTGCTCCGTTGAAAGTGCGTTGGCAAGGGTTTCGTAGGACCCCCCCACATCGCCCGCCCCTTTCACGCAAAAAAACGGTATACGGGTTCCTGGCTTAATCTCTTCTAATCCCGAATGGGCCTTTCGTTCGCCATGCCCAAGCCCTCCCCGTCTCGCGACACGTGTCGCAACACCAGCGATGGTAGGATCTTCAAAAAAGTCCGCAAGACTCAAAGATGCATCGAAAGCCTCGTTCACCAAGGTAATCAGTTGGATTGCCAACAGGGAATGACCACCAAGATCAAAGAAGTTGTTCTCAATCGTAACTTCGTCCAGCTGAAGGAGGCTCCGCCAATAGCCTGCGATTTTCTCTTCCATCTCATTTCGCGGTGCCGTGCCGATCGTTTCCGCTTGTAATGCGGGCGGTTCGGGAAGTGCCGCCCGGTCCAATTTACCTTGGACCGTACGTGGAAATTCGTCTAGTTCCAGTATTTGTGACGGTCGCATATGGACCGGCAGTTCACCGGCAAGATAGGTCAAGAGGGTTGGAATATCGAGTCCACCAGGTGCTGAGGGCACTACGTAGGCCACCAGCCTGCCATCCGAATCGTTTGTAGCGTTGAGGACTACGACGGCATCGGAAACCGTGGGGTGCACTCGGAGTACACTTTCGATCTCTCCCGGCTCGATCCGCAGGCCGCGTAATTTCATGTAGCGACCCATACGTCGAACGTATTGCAATTCACCGTCCAGACGTTTATAAACCAGGTCTCCCGTGCGGTAAATACGAGACGTACCATCGTCTGTAAAGGGATTGGGAATAAACTGCTGGTCGGTCAGTTCGGTGTCACTAAAGTATCCACGCGCAAGGCCAAGCCCACCAATGCAAAGCTCACCGGGCACGCCATCGGGCACCAATCGCTGTTGCCCATCGAGTATATAGACTTGCGTATTCTCTATAGGCCGGCCAATAGGCGCGTTTCCGACCCGTGGCGGATCGCTCGCCACGACGGGATACAAGGTGGCATACACGGTCGCCTCGGTGGGGCCATAGGCATTGACAAATACCAGACCCGGCGTCGCTGCGACGATTTCCGCCAACAAGGATTCTCGCAAGGGTTCCACGCCAACCATTAGACGACGCAAGGGCACCGGGTTTTTCTGCTGATAATCCCGGAGTGCAGGCATCATGTAGCCTGGAAGATAACCGGCGACGATCCCACGCTCCCCCATCCAGTGGAGGCAGGTCTGCGGAGTGAGTCGAAGGTCCTCCGGCACCACGTTCATCGTCCCGCCGGCAAGCAGTCCCGTCCACGTCTCGTACACGGAGGCATCAAAGCTGAAGGCAGCCCAAATACTGCAGGGATCGCCTGGGCCGACAGGCTGCCGCCGTTGCAGATCAGTGAAGAGATTAATCACCCCAAGGTGATTGCAACACACCCCTTTAGGTTCACCGGTGGAGCCCGAGGTAAAAATGATATAGGCCAGATCGTCACCTGCCAAACTCACATTGGGGGAAACACTCGGCTGCTCGGAGAAGCGCGACTCATCATCGAGAACAATGACTTCTGCACCGTAATCATCGACTATTTCAGACCCACTTTTCTCCGTAAGAATCAAACGTGACTTCAGTGTACTAAGTACACGACGACGCCGCGCGGGTGGGTCCTGCAAATCCAGAGGCACATAGGCGGCACCCGCCTTCAGGGTCCCAAGCATTGCCACGACCGTGTGAACCGTCCGCGACAAGTAGAAGGGCACCCCTTCTCCCCGCGTTACACCTTTCGACAGCAGCAGGTGAGCAAGTTGATTGGCACGGGCATCCAATTCCTGATAGCTAATCGATGTCGAACTATCGGAGACAGCGACACACTCGGGATGTCGCAGCACGTGCCCCTCTACGATGCTAACAAGCGATTGGGACCTGTCAAGGGGCACCACCGGACCGGCCGCCTCCGTGAGCAGGGCCGAGCGCGCGGCGCCATCGAGAAGCTCAAGGGTTTCCACCCGCCCCTCGGGGGCATCACCTACCGAAGACAGCAGCGTCGTATAATTCTTAAGAATCCGTTGTGCCGTCACCTCAGAGAAGAGGGACGTATTGTATTCAAGACTCAGTTTAAAACGACCATTCAACGTCTGCACCGAGAGGGTCAGGTCAAACTTCGCACCGCCGTTACCCATCTCCTCTCCGGTGATGGTAACGTCATTGAAGCTTACGGCGATGGGCGGCGTGTTGCGCAGAACAAAGGCGACCTGAAACAGCGGAGAGCGACTGGGATCCCGACGCTGCTGCAATGCCGCCACGACGCGTTCAAAGGGTACATCCTGGTTTTCCTGGGCACCGATGGACACTGACTCCACGGCTTCCAATAGCTCCGCGAACGTCATTTCGGGCGACACCGTGCTCCGCAGCACAACCGTATTCACGAAAAATCCAATCAGTTTTTCCAAATCGCCGTGGTTGCGGCCGGCTACCACCGTGC
>CAXBPH010000240.1:0-10811 GCA_963977445.1 uncultured bacterium
AGGATTGTCCTATCCTTGCCAAGGACGGGGCCTCTTGCCTTAGGCCAAATCAGACACACATGGAGCCTGCCACTACCAATATTACGCCAACTATCCACCGAAACGTAAGGATAGTACCCAAATTCTCCCAAAAACGTCCAAAGAATGGACATTTTTTCAGACACAATGGTAAGTATAGCATAATCGACTCCAAAACCGGTAATTGGAGGCTAAAAATCCAGAATTACGATGATCTCCGGGGTGCTACAGTGACGGGAGACCGCTTGGGCACCATCACCCTGAGCAAGCCATACTCGCAGGACACCATAGGACTATTCTCGTTCCGAGTTTCGCGCAAGGTCGGTTTCGCTCGAAATCATTTGGCGATTTCTGTCACAAACGGACGCTGTCTTTCGTCTTCATCGTAGTTTCGTAACCACGTCGTGACTTGGGAAACCGTTCCGGTAATTCGTAAGGAGTACCCCATGATTCGTATGTTATTGGTTTTGTCCCTGGGCGTTTTTGTTGGTATGGTGGGGATGGCCGCCGCGCACAACGGTGAAGAAGGCGAGACGGTAAAATTCATTGGTGCCCATGATATCAACGAGCAGTTAGACGGTAAGGTTGCGACCGCCACCGTTGTAGAAGTGATATTGGGGCCCGGCCAGGCTGGCTCCGCCCACCGTCACCCGGGACCTGTTTTCGTCTATGTAATAGAAGGTGAATATGAGCTGGGAATCGACGACCAGCCCACCAACGTATTCAAGGCCGGAGAAAGCTTCTATGAGCCAACCAACTGCCTGCACCGGGTCTCCAGAAATCCTTCTTCCGAGACAACGACCCGTCTCCTGGCCGTTGTAGTTCACCCTCGTGACGCGAAGTCGGTTGCCATCCCTGAGCCCCCCATGCCTTCTTCGTGATTGCGTCCCCTGTTTTGAAAGTCCATTGAAGTACGGAGAAAAACGATGAAATACCAAGTAAAAATAAGCACCTGGGTGGTACGAATCGCATTGGCGGCCGCTTTCCTGTCTGCCGTTGCCGACCGCCTCGGATTTTGGGGAGCACCAGGCGAACCGGGTGTTGCCTGGGGCGACGTGGCTCACTATGAAGCCTACGTGGGGCAGCTCAACGGCTTCCTTCCACTGGCGTTGATTTCCCCCGTTGGTTGGCTGGCCACCCTCGCGGAAATAATTATCGCCATCGGCCTGCTCGTGGGCTGGCAGCTTCGCTACTTCTCCTTGGCGGCGGGCATCCTGCTGACAATTTTTGCAACCGCCATGTGTGTGGCTTTCGGGATCAAGTCGCCCCTCGACTACTCCGTCTTTTCGGCGGCAGGCGCGGCCTACCTTTTGTATTCGACCACGTTATACGATAACGCTGCCGGTTGGACAAGTCAGATCGAAACGGCTACTCAAGGGCCAGACGATCCCGCGACTCATTGACCCGGCTCCAGGCACGGTGGAAAGACAGGTGGAGCAATGTATCGAAGCCATTGCCGCCACCGGTCGTCCTATTGCAAATCTAACCTCATCTTGGCATCATGGAGCGTGCGGTCCTGAAGACCCATGAGCCTTTTCTGTCACGTGAGGAGTTTCGCCCGATGATGCACGCCCGATACCATGTCCGAAAGGACAACCGGTGTGTCTCATCTGGTCGGCGGGCCCACCGCATCGGGCCATGGCTACTTGGATTATTTATCGTCGCGTCCATCCCCGTCCTGGCGGGTGAAAATACAGCATCTCCGGCGGGGAATCGTGTCAACGAGACATTTTTCACGACCCAGGTCCTACCTATTCTGGAAGCGCGCTGTTTCGAATGTCACGCCCACGAACAGAAGATTAAGGGCGGGCTCGCGCTGGATTCGCCCTCGGGCCTTCGCACCGGTGGCGAAGGGGGCCCGATTCTCGTTCCGGGGTCCCCCGAGGAAAGTCGCCTCATCACCGCCGTGCGGCACATCGACAAAGAATTTCAGATGCCGCCCAAGTCCAAATTGAGTGACGAGGAAATTGCTGTCCTCGTCGAATGGGTCCAGCAGGGCGCAATCGACCCCCGACCGGAACAGGAAGGCCCCGTTGCGGCGACCGACGATGACTGGGCCGCTATCTTCCAAGAGCGGCTTCGATGGTGGAGCCTCCAGCCGGTCGCTACCGTAGCGCCCCCTGCCGTAGAAAACACCCGTTGGCCCCGCAACGAAGTCGACCAATTTACCCTTTCTACCATGGAAACCGCAGGCCTGACCCCGGTGGCAGAAGCCGACCCCCGCGCCCTGGTTCGTCGCTTGAGTTTTGCCCTGACGGGGCTGCCTCCCCAACACGCCGACGTGGAGAATTTTGCCGCCAACCCCACCCCGGAAGCCTACGAGGCGCTGGTGCAATCCTATCTGGCGAACCCCCACTTCGGGGAACAATGGGCGCGCCACTGGATGGATGTGGTTCACTATGCCGATACCCATGGCTATGAATGGGATGCGCCGGCCAAAAATGCGTGGCGCTATCGCGATTATCTGATTCGGGCCTTCAACGACGACATTTCCTACCAACGACTGATCCGGGAGCAAATCGCGGGAGACCTCCTGGAGCCCCGTGTTGACCCAGAGACGGGCTTGAACGAATCCATCATTGGCCCCATGGCGATGCGCCTGGGCGAGCGCCGTCATGGCGACAACGCCGATGCCGAAGGAGTGACCCAGGAGGCGGTGGCCAACATCATCGACACGGTGAGTAAGGGCTTCCTGGCCACCACCGTAGCATGTGCCCAATGCCACGATCACAAGCTCGACGCCGTGGCCCAGCGGGATTATTACAGTCTGGCAGGCGTACTCATGAGTTCGCGCTGGATTGTGCGGAGCGCGGAGGTGACCGACCCGAATGGACCGGTCATCGATGCCCTGGGGGCCATCAAGAAGGAAATTCGCAATGAGATCGGCTCGTTGTGGCGGGATTCCCGGTCTCTCGTCGCGGAGCGCATCGCCCCCCCCGCGCCCCCGACCCCCGAAGCGGCAACAGAGAAAAAGAAGAACACCAAGGTCGAGCCAGTTGCACCCCTGCCCTTCCCCGAGTCCCTTCCCGCTATCTGGAATTACGTATTGGCCGACGTGAAGGAAACGGGCTCCGTCGCCGGGGCCTGGCAGGCACTCGCCGAAGAATTCAGCGCCGTTCGTGCCGTGCGCATTGCCACGAATCAGGAAAACATGATCTTGCGGGCCGACTTCACCGGGGATACCATGCCGGAAGGCTGGCGCATCGACGGACTGGGCATGAAATATGGCCTGGTAACCGATGGGGCCCTTGTCATCGCAGACGAAGGGAATAGCATCGTCGCGCAGGTGTTACCCGCAGGCCGTTGGTCCCACGTGTGGTCCAAGCGCCTGGAAGGGGCCGTGCGCAGTGAACTTTTCTCCCAGGATCCCACACCTACGATTTCGTTGGCCTATGGGGGCGGCGACTTTGCGGCCCAGTCCCTCGTGGTGGACAACGCCTTTCACAGCGAGCGGATGCGATTTCTCAAACAGCCGACTCCGGGGTGGCTCACTTTTACGGCCGGTAATCTGGCGGCCCTGGCGGGGGACCCCGACCCCACACCCCGACAGGTGTACCTGGAATTGGTTACGAAATCCCTCAACAACTACTATCCGCCTCGGGATAAGTTTGGGGGCCTGAATCAGGCGGTGGAAAATGATCCGCGCTCCTGGTTCGGGATCACCCGCGCTTACGACGTACCGGCAGGCTTCACGCCCGGCGATGAATTGGGCCGCTTCGATACCTACTTCGCCCAGTCCCCACCCCCGGCGACGGCGGAAGCATTGGCCGCCGAACTTTCCGCCTTGGTGATGGCGGCGGTGGAACACTGGCATGCGGGCACGGGCGACGGTGAAGACGTGAAACTACTTAACGAAGCCTTGGGTGCGGGTTGGCTACCCAACGACATGACCGCCTACGGAGGACTGGCCCAACGGGTTGCCCGGTATCGCGAGGTGGAAAAAGAACTGCAACCCGCCCGGGTCATCGGGGGCACCGATGATTGGCATGAAGGGCGGGACACGCCCATTGGCATTCGGGGCTCCTATACCACCTTTGGCGAATCGGTACCTCGGGGTACCATCCAGTTTCTCGATGTGCCGGGTGATCGGGTCGATGGGGATTCCAGCGGCCGTCTGGAACTGGCCCACAATTTTTCCGACGCCAACAACCCTCTCACCGCACGGGTCTATGTCAATCGGGTCTGGCACCATCTCTTTGGTGCGGGGCTGGTGCGCACGGTGGACGACTTTGGCCATCTCGGCGAACTGCCCTCCCACCCGGAATTACTCGACTGGATGGCCCGCCGCTTTATGGAGGAGGGTTGGTCCACGAAGAAACTCATCGCCATGCTGGTCAGCTCGGCCACATGGCGTCAGTCGAGCACGGCCAATCCGGATGCCGTGGTGGTCGACCCGGAGAATCGCCTGTGGCACCACATGCCCCTGCGCCGACTCGAAGCGGAGGCCATCCGGGATGCCATGCTGGCGGCCTCCGGGCGACTGGATGGGACCCTCTACGGCCTGCCCATCGACCCCTATCGCGTGGCAGAAGATTCGACCAAACGACTGTATGCGGGCCCGCTGGATGGAAACGGACGGCGGAGCATCTATCAAAAGATGACCCTGATGGAGCCGCCCCGTTTTCTCGCGGTTTTTAACCAGCCCATCCCCAAGGTGACCACCGGGCGGCGGGATACGACGAACGTGCCCAACCAGGCCCTGGCGTTGCTCAATGATCCCTTTGTCGTGGCCATGGCCGCCGAATGGAGCACGGAATTATTGGCCGGATCTGATCCCTCTGTCGAGGCGCGGATTGGCCGCATGTTCCAACGGGCCTTCGCCCGTCCACCAAAAGCCGAAGAGACGGCGCGCTTTGTGGCCTTCGCCAATGAATGCGCCACCTACCGGAATGTCGAAGCGGAGGAACTCCTGGCCAGCGCGACGGTGTGGCAGGATGTGGCCCATTCGATATTTAACGTGAAGGAATTCATCTATGTCCCGTGATGACGCGAAGCGTGGTCCTTCAAAGAACCCCCAATGCCCGGGTTTCGACACGCCGGTCCTATCGCGCCGGGGTTTCCTCCAGCGCACCAATATGGGCTTTGGCATGTTGGCCTTTGGCGGACTCGCCAGCCAGTGGGCTGCGGCCGACTCGCGATTGCCTACCCCCCATTTTGCCCCCAAGGCGAAGCACGTCATTTTTCTATTTATGGATGGGGGCGTCTCTCACATCGACACCTTTGATCCCAAACCCGAGCTCGACAAGCGGGATGGACAGCAGGCCGATTGGGTCGCAGACAAAGGCTCACAGTCCATCAGTCCCTCGCGAAAGTGGCTGAAGAGCCCGTGGGCCTTCAAGCAACGGGGCGAATCGGGCCTGTGGGTCAGCGATTTGTTTCCCCACGTGGCCCGCGTGGCTGATGAACTTTGCGTAGTCCGCTCGGTAGTGGGCGAAACCCCGCTGCACGGTGCCCAGAATTTATTGCTCCACACGGGACGGAGTATCGGCGCGGCACCCAGTGTGGGCGCGTGGGTGTCTTACGGCCTCGGCACGGAAAACGAGCAACTGCCCGGCTATGTGTTGCTGAACAACGACTGGGTGCCCAACGGTGGCGCCCAAAACTTTGCCAGCTCCTTTTTGCCCGCGACCCACGAGGCCGCTGTCGTCCGGGCTCAGGGAGCACCGGTGGACAATATCCGACCGTCCGATCCATTGGCCCTCCAACGGGCGAAGCTGGATTTTCTCCGGGAACAGGATCGCGCCATGGCGGCGTCACGCGGCGGCTCAGATGCCATCGAGGCCGCTATCGAAAACTACGAAACGGCCGCGCACATGCAATCCCTCGTTCCCGATTTGTGCGATGTGACCGGTGAGAGTGAAGCAACCCTGGCGCTCTACGGGGTGGACCGCAGCGATGACTACGACCGCTTTTATTCCCTCCAATGCCTCCGGGCACGGCGGATGGTCGAGGCGGGGGTTCGCTTTGTAGAAATCACCTGTCCCCTGACCCACAACAACAATGCGCCCTGGGATCAGCATGGCGAACTCAAGCTGCGCCACGAAGAAAACGCCCGTATCACCGACCAGCCGGTGGCGGCCCTGCTCACCGACTTAAAGGCCCGGGGACTCCTCGACGAAACCCTCGTGTTGTGGGCGGGCGAAATGGGACGTACCCCCCACAGCGGTGGCGGTGATGGCCGTGACCACCATGTCAGCGGCTATACCATCTGGATGGCCGGTGGCGGCATCAAAGGGGGCATGACCTACGGCGCCACCGATGAAATGGGGATGTCCGCTGTGGAAGATCTCGTCGACATTCACGACATCCATGCGACTATCCTTCACCAACTGGGAATGAACCACGAAGAGCTCACCTACCGATTTGGGGGCCGGGACATGCGTCTCACCGACGTACATGGCCGGGTTATTGCTCCCATTCTCGCGTAGCCGTGGTGAAACAGTTAGGCCACGGAAAGGGTATACGACTCTGGGACTGCCTCGGACCCATTGTCGGCGAATTTTCGTAGGTGATGTTGACCCTCACGTGATCGCGTCGTTGCGTAGTGTCGGTGACGTCCGTGGCTGTCCTGCCGTTTGCGTCGGACACTATCCGCCCCCCTCCACCCGCCACGGCACGGCCTGACCAATGATATGGCTACCCCCAGGCCAGTGACACGCCTTGATACGGGGCCATGAATGGACCTACTATGCAGACGAGTAAGCCCACCCACCGGACGGAGACTTTTTGGCTATGACCGACGAAAATAGCGATTCCAAGAATGAAGATGCGTCAAAGACTACGGAAGACATAAAGGAAGCCCCGGCAGAGGGAGACGTTTTGGACACGGAGGCAACTCCCGAAGACGTTGCGCCACCCGCTGAGGACGTCCCCCCACCGGTTCCCCGGCTGTCGGTGACCTTTCCTTTTGCCGTCGTGTTGCTCCAATTGGTCGTCTCACTCTATTTTCTTAATTCCAGCACCACCCCCATGCGTACCTATATCGGTATCGCGGGCGCGCCTATCCTGGCGACGACCCTCCTACTTGGCTGGTGGCTATTATCCTTTTCCATACCCTTGCGCGATCGGCTGGTCGGGGTGCTTCTCGCTGCCGCAGCGATTGCCATACCCCTCGTGACCGCAACTCCCATTAGCCCGTTTTTCCTGGTGTATTTGCTTCCCGTGATGACCACGGCGGTGGTGCTGATGGCGGTGATGACCCGGGGCATGCGCTGGGAACAACAGCGAAAGGGGTTGATTGGCGCTTTGGGCATCTTCGTTGTGTTCTTCTGCATGACCCGCGTCGGCGGTGTGGATGGCAACATGGTACCCGCCCTCGCCTGGCGGTGGGACGGCGCAGAAAGCATCGCGCTTGGAGAAAATCAAGTAGCCACCCTACCCAAAGAAGCTGCGCCGGGTGATTGGCCCGGATTTCGGGGAAAAGAACGGGTAGCCCGAAACAATGTAGATAGCTTCGCCATTAACTGGGACGTGAATCCACCCAAAGAGCTGTGGCGTCAACCGGTAGGCCCCGGTTGGTCTTCTTTTGCGGTGGTCGGTGAATATTGCTTCACCCAAGAGCAGCGAGACGATCTGGAAGCGGTGGTCTGTTATGAAGTAGCCACCGGAAAACAGGTTTGGGCCAACACGGTGGATGTGCATTTCGTCCACGCCAGCATGGGCGATGGCCCCCGGGCCACCCCCACCTTCCACAAGGGCATGCTCTACACCCAGGGCGCCACGGGCATCCTGCAACGTATCAACGCGTCCACGGGCGAAACGGTCTGGCAACGGGACATCAAGGCCGACAGCGAAGGCAGAATTCCCACGTGGGGCTATTCCAGCTCGCCCTTAATCACCGGTGAGCTCCTCGTCGCCTACACGGGTGCCGGAAATGGGAAAAGCATCATCGCCTATAAGCAGGAAACGGGAGAAATCGTGTGGACGGGCGGTAAGGGCAAAAACGGCTACAGCTCGCCCCAACTCGGTGAAATCGCCGCGGTGCCTCAGATTCTGATGAGCAGCAATTACGGCATTGAAACCTTTGACCCCAAAACCGGAACGCCCCTCTGGGACCAGGAATGGAACATCAAGAGCAATCCCCGTGTGGCCCAGCCCTTTGTCATGGATTTGTATCAGGTCATTGCGGGCACCGGTCAGGGTAAAGGCGCCCGGCTGATAAAGGCGGATATCGACACCGCCGACAAAACCTGGACAGTCACCACCAAATGGACCAGCGACGACTTCAACCCCTATTTCAATGACTTTGTCTACTACTATGGCTATTGCTATGGTTTCAATGGAGACCAGCTCGCCTGTATGGACACCACCGATGGCAAAGTTCGCTGGACCGGGGACAAAGTCGGCGGGCAAATCCTTTTTCTCTTCGACATGGAGATGTTGCTGGTACTCACGGAGTCGGGCGAGATCCTGCTGATTCCCGCGTTCCCGGAAGAGGGCAATATTGTCGCCCGCATGCCGGCCCTCACCGGAAAAACCTGGAATCATCCCGTCGTTTCTGGTGGCAAGCTCTTTGTGCGCAACAGCACCGAAGCCGTTTGCTACGAACTTCCCCCAGCCCCCCCGAAAGAAGGCGACGACGAGAAGCCGGCCGCCCACTAACATTCCGATAACGTGGACCCTTGGTGGGACGACTCCACCTACGGGTAGTAGTCGCCATCAAAAACAACTACACTATTTAGACGTATAGCCCTGAGTTCTGCTATAATTACTTGTCGAAACTACGCATTATCAGTATTAGCAGAAGGAAGCTCCGTGGTGACTACTCGCCGTCTATTTGCCCTTACCTCATTGGTCCTTGTCATGGCCCTTTTGCCGGGTTGTGCCAAAAGTCACCACAACCGGGACATGCGGGGTGCCCGGGCAGATTTTGAGCCCACCTTGAAGGAAGTGGCCCTGGCCTATAACCAGACCTGTGCGGGCGGCGGCCGGGAATCCAACAATTGCGCCCACTTCCTTTCGGACGCCTTTATTCGGGCGGGCTACACCGAACTGCTGGACTCCGATCTGGTCACCGAGCGCTGCGATTGTGGTGCCGGGCGGGTGGTCCGTGCCCAGGACTTGCTGAAATGGTTTCAATCCAAGTCGGTGCGTTTTCATTCGGGACGCCTGGAGCCCAACACAGGATTCTGGGCGGTTTACCAGGAAAAACCAGGTCGTCGTCACGTAACCATTCTGGATTCCAACACAGGCAAGTTTTACGGCACCGCCGATTGTAAAAACTGGCCCGTCCAGTGGAATTACCAATGGTAGGCTGGTGCTGCCAAATACGCGCCTCCCGGTGCCCGTCATGAGCCCGGAACCCGCCGAAACAAAACGCCCCCGGGTCCGACGCAAAGCGTCTGCAACGCCCAAGACGGATGCCGCCGCCGCCCCGGCCAAGAAAAAGGCCGCCGCGAAGCGCAAGACGACGCCCCGGAAGAAGGCCGCGGCGCAATCGACGACCGCCAAGACCACGACGCCTTCGGATGCACCCCGTCGCGCTACCAGGAAGTTTTCGCGGAAGGCAGCCCTTATCTTCGCGGCCAAAGCCAGTTTTATTGCCGCCCTCATCTTTGTGACGATTACGGGGTCCTGGATAATTTCTTATCTCTTCGTCAATCCGCCCATGACCCCCCTGATGGTCATGCGCCATTTTCAGGAAGAAGAAGACATCCGGAATCGCTGGCGCAGTTATGAGGAAATATCACCGGAGTTCCTGCTTGCCGTGGTGGCCGCCGAAGACCAACTCTTCTTCGAGCACAAGGGCTTCGACATAAAGCAGATTCAAGCCGCCATCGAGACCCACCTCGACGGGGGTAAGCTTCGTGGGGGCAGCACCATCAGCCAGCAGGTCGCCAAGAATGTTTTCCTGTGGCCCGGTCGCTCCTGGATTCGAAAGGGCCTCGAGGCCTATTTCACCCTCGGCATCGAAGTATGTTGGCCCAAGAAACGTATCCTCGAAATGTATGTGAACGTGGCCGAACTGGGTCCCGGTATCTATGGCGTTGAGTCTGCCGCCCGCCACTACTTTGGCAAGGCCGCCAGCGATCTCACCCGGGAAGAAAGCGCGCGGCTGGCCTCCATTCTCCCTGCACCCCGAGAGCGCTCTCCCCTCCGGCCTTCGGAATATGTACTGGAGCGCCAACAGTGGATTCTCGGACAGATGCACAATTTGGGCGGTCCGGCCTACCTTGGTGGCCAATAATCCCTCGCCCTGATGGACGTGACGGGGAGGCGGGGCCATCAACTGAGGCACCCCACCACCCAGACGACTCCTTTTTTGTACATTCGCTTCTGACACCCCATGGGCGTATAGTGGCAGAAGCGGACCGGTCGCAGGAGGCGGAATGCGCTGCCCTTTGCCACGGCAGATAAGACGGCTCCTCTGAATACGAACCCCAAACTTGAATGCTACAATTCTCGGCCTCTCCGAACCCTTCCCGGCTTCGGGAGGAACCGGGCCTGCATATAACCCGAAAAGAGCCCCCCATGGGAGACAAGAGTCCAAAAAGCAAAGACAAGGGCCTGAAACAGAAAAAAGTTCAGGATGCCAAGGACAAGAAAAAGAAAAAAGACAATACGCAAGCGACCACATCGATTCCTGTCCCAAAGAAAAAGTAATACCGAAGACATCGGCTTCTATTGTCCGGGATCCTCGTGGCTATGACCGCTCCAAAAGCGTGTCTCAGGTTATCGAAGTTCTCCGACACCATGGAAAATGGGCCCCATCCTGAATTCAGGACGGGGCCCTATTATTTTGGTTCATGGGCAATTAGTGGGGATGATTCAATTGATACTTCAAGTGCCGGAGG
>CAXBPH010000241.1:0-10771 GCA_963977445.1 uncultured bacterium
CCCGCCAGTCAAGACGCCAGCACGCCGGCATCGCGGCAGCCATCAGGAGGAGGAGGAGCACCACCAGGGAGATATTCAGCACAGGCACCGCGCCAAAGGCACCCATGGGAAGTACCAGCGCCAGCGCGAGTGTCAGGGTATTGCGCAGCGACGCAGAGGTGGCGGGATTATGCATGGTGGTCGATCGGGGAAGTTCGGGTAGCCAATTGCGTTTCGGTGGGGATGGCAAGCCACGACAAGATCGCCGCAAGGGCCAACACAAGCAGCAACAACGCCCAGGCGAGCAGGCGTTCGCGACGATTGCGCGCTATGGGTGAATTCGTATCACGTTGAGGCATGGGAATGGGTACGTACTACTCCGCCGGGGTTGCCCCCTGGTCAGGCGGTCTTAGAAGGAGCCATAGTGGACTTCAATGGCGTTCATGATTTGAGAGGCCGCGCCAACAACCGGGGTAATCTCCCGTTGACTCAGGTCACGGAGTTTATAGATTGCCGATTCGTCCAGCGGGTTGGCCATGACGACCACGAGGCGATCACTGGTCACCCGCAGGGGAATACAGACGTGCCACGTGCAGATATCGCCGTTCAGGACAGAGATAGCCTGGGGCTGGATGTGTACTTCCATGGGATTCACGACGGGTTTATTCAACTGGCAGGCAACGGCCTGCGCAATGGCGTCGTCGGTTGCGAAATCATGTTCGATGAGAATAGTCCCCAGCAGTTGGCTGGAGTCCCGTGCCTGAATCTCTATGGCCTCATTCAATTGCTGGTGGGTAATCACATTGGCATCCACCAGAATATCGCCGAGACTGCGCCCACCTTCGGTGTGGGTCAATTCCGATACCAGAATGTCCTGCTGTCGGGCCCGCTGCTCCCGGGATTCGGCCGCTTCCAACGCGCTCAGCCCCGCGCCTGCTTCACCGACAAAGATACGCCCGGAAGCGTCCTTGGTCTTCTCCAGGGCGTCACGGAGTTCATCCCGCTCGGCAATGGTCTCGCTGACCTGGGCCATGGTTGCCTGGATTTCTGACTCCTGAGCGTCCTTAGATTCACTCAGCGCCTGTTTTTCAGCCAGTACTTCCGCGAGCTGGGTTTCCAACCGGCCAACCCGCTCCTCCCGCGCCTGCAGCGCCTCCTGGTGAGACTCAATGACGGCGCGCGCATCGTCCAGCGCATGGGACTCGTTGGCTTCCCGCTCTTTTAGCGAATCAAAATCGGCCTTCAGGCTCTCGACCGTTTCCTGGGCCGCAATTTCTTCCCGATGGGCCAATTGCAGCAAATTCTCCAATTCACCGCCCCGGGCCGACAATTCTTCGACCAGGCTCGCCTGCTGCAGCTGATTTGCACGCAACGTGTCTAACTCTGCGCGGGTCTGTTCCAGCTCCTCCGCATGGTAGGCATCCGAGGCTTGAATCCCGTCCAGCGCCTCCTTCAAGGTGGCGGCCCGCTGCTTCGCCTCGGCTTCTTCGGTGCCCAGATTCTGCAATTGCCTGCTCATCTCCTGAACATCCGCGCGGAAGGACTGGACTTCCTCTTCCCGCTCCCGCAATGCTTCTTCCTGGGCCGCAAGGGTCGTCGCTGCGGTGGCCAGGTCTTCCTCTTGGGCCGCCGTTTTCTCACTGGCCTCATGGAGTGCTGCAGCAAACTGATCGCGTTCCTGCAGGAGTTCAGATTCCTGGTTTCGCGTTTCTTCCAGGGACTGCTCCAGGGCGTCGCGGGCGTCGGCCATTTCTTCAAGAGCGCCGATTTTTTCCTGGAGCGCCGAATTTTTTTCCGCCAGTGCCTCTTCCAGGCGGGTAATCTCCTGGCGCAAGTCGGCAACGAGGGCCACCTGTTCGTCACCCTCAATTTCGCTTGCGGCGCGGTCCGCCGTTAGCGCAGCCAGCGTCGATTCAGAGGCGGCGAGTTGAGTTTCCAGGTCATCAATCCATTTTTCGGCGGTTTGCAGCGAATCGCGGAATTCCTGGAGATCTGCGGCCTGACGGGCAATGAGCTCCGCAGCTTCTGACGCCGCCTCGGTCGCTTCCTTCGGGGCATCCTGCTCCAGCGGGACGATTTGCGCCTGGGCCTCGTCAAGGGCCGCGACATGGGCGGCCTCTGCTTCCTGCAACTGCCGGGTCTTCTCTTCCAGTTCCTGGCGAAGCTGTTCCGATTCCCGTCGGATCTCCGCGAGGGACAATTCCTGGGCGGCCTCAAAGCTGCGATGGGTCTCTAGTTCCTGCAAGAGCAATCGCGCGGCGGCCACACTTTCTTCTTCCCGACGCTGGAGGCTATTCAGCTCATCTTCCAGCTGTGCAATGGCCGATTCGAGACCGCGTTGTTCCTTGGGTGAGATGGTCGACGGGGCGGGGGCTGCTGCCTCGTCTACATTGAGGTCTTGTGCTACGTCTTCAATGTCAGGGGGGAGCGCCGCGGCCTCGTCACGTGCTTCCTCAGCGATTGTCTTTTGCTGGGCAAGGAGCGTCTCCAACTCGTTGGCCAGGGCCACCGCCCCGTCCCGTTCTGTTTCCAGGTGGGCGATGCTTACCAAACTTTCCTGCTGGCCTGCGACCAACGTCTCGTGGACTTCTCGGAGAGCGTCGAGTTCCCCCTGAAGGGCCTCCAACTCCGCCTTTTCGGCCTCGGGCGTGGCGAGGGATTCATTCGACGTGTCGTGGGCCTCCGGGTCGGGTCCGGATTCTAATTCGGCAATCAGCGTGTGCTGGGCGTTGACTTCCTCTTCCAGTGTCGAAGCCCGGGCCGCGTACCCTTCTATTTCCCGACGGAGTTGATCGCTGGTGACAGATGCCCCATCCCGCTCTGTTTCTAATGCGGCAATCTGGGCATAGAGGGAATCCATGAACTCCGACGGAGAATCGCCCGCTGCAATCGCGTCGGTCGCGACGGCCTCTTGGGTGACTACATCCGCTTCCGTGCCCAAGGTCTGTCGCAACGACTCCATTTCGCGGGTAAGGCCGGCCAGGGCATCTACATGCTGACCCGATTCCTTCCGCTGTTGCGCTACAACGTCGTTTAATTGCTTTTCAGATTGGGTGAATACCGCGACTTGTCGCTCGAGTTGGGCGATCTCTTCGTTCAGTGATCCCTCAATGCGCTGGCTGTCATCAAGGAGAGTCTGGCATTCATCGATAATCTCATCCCGCTCTTTTATCGCGAGACGCAAGGCGTCCACCTCATCCCGATGCCGGGTGTCGCGTTCCGACTCCGCTTCAAGATTCGTTGTGGCGAATTCAGATTGCTGACGACGAAAGGCTTCGACGTCGATGTTCAGCTCACGGACCTCGGCCGCCAGCAGGTCTCGTTCGTGACGTACCTGATCCAACTCGGCCTGCAACGAGGCATTGGGTGCGCTGCCGTTCGTGCTTCCGCCACCGAGTACCGTGAGAAGGCGGCTCAGTTGACTGTTGGCCGCGTCGAAGTGCTCACGGAGGCCATCCTGCGATTGGGTGACCTCGTTGGTCCACGCGTGTACGGCACCCTGCAGACGGTCGACGGTCGTATCCAATTCTTTACGGATGGCGTCAGCGCGGGGGGAGGTATCGGGAACAAACTGGGTTACGGACCCGGCGGGCAGGGCGTCCTGCCCAAGCGCGCGTTTCAGGCGACTAATTTCGGCATCGGCCTCCGCCAGCGCAGCGGCATGGCCGTTGCGCTCCTGCAGCACGGAAAGTAGTCGGACCAACTGGCCGTTGGCACCATCGATCTGCTGCGTTAGGTGCTGTTGGGCGGCGCCTACTTCTGCGGTCCAATTTGAAACCGCAGTGTTTAATTGCGCCAGCAACTCGCTATTCACTGTTCCCATGAACTGTCCCACCCGTCGGAGTACAAACTTCTCATAATTCGATTATAGGGCCATAGGGTATAGCGGTCAATCCCTACAGCCTGTTTTTTGTACGTTCCGTATCATGCGCCCTGATGCTGTTTGGGCGCACGCAAGTTCTTCGTCCCTCATTCTGCGTCTGATAATACGCCGGGTTCACGGTCATCGATGCGATAAAACACCTGACGTTTGCGCAGCCACGCCACGCCCACGAGATCGTAGAGCCCGCGCCAGAGCCGATTGTTAATGCCATACTTTGAAATGCCGGCATGGCGGGGATGGTGGGTGACGGGACATTCGACGATGGTGAAGTTCTGGGCCCGCATGAACACCGCGAGAAAGCGATGGAGGCCATTGAAGGCGACCAGATTTCTCACGCACGCGATGCGGAATCCCTTGATGCCGCACCC
This sequence comes from uncultured bacterium, assembly GCA_963977445.1. Classification (GTDB taxonomy): domain Bacteria; phylum Hydrogenedentota; class Hydrogenedentia; order Hydrogenedentales; family JAEUWI01; genus JAEUWI01. The sequence goes on from CAXBPH010000241.1 coordinate 4,231, forward strand.
CGAGTCGCGAATGCCATCGTGGAGAACGGCATTCCGGGCCCAATTGGCCGCTTTGCTTGAAAACCGTCGTACCCAGTTATCGTTGCGGTTGGCCCGGAAACCAAAGACACAGTCATATTCCTGGAGCAATTCCAGGAATTGGGGAAAATCGGAGGGATCGTTCTGCAGGTCGCCATCGAGGGTCAGGATATAATCACCCGTAGCCCGGTTCATACCGGCGGCCAGCGCGGCAGACTGGCCGAAATTGCCATCCATATGTATGGGTTTGATGGCCCCATTTCTGGCGGCGGCGTTGTTGAGGCGGTCGGCGGTGCCGTCGGTGCTGCCATCGTTCACGAGGAGGCACTCGTAGTCGAAATCGGGGAGTTCATCAAAGACCCCCGTTATTTTCTCGATGAGGGGGTCTACATTGTCTTCCTCGTTGTAGAAGGGAACAATGACACTCGCTTTGGGCTTCATGATCGGTCTACCTGTAACGTGTATGGCTGTGGGTACGGTAATGGGCACTGGCGAAGCGACGGTGGGCGTGCCACAGAATCCGGCACAGCGCTGGTGCCGGGCACATCTCGCCGGGATTGTAAGCCCTAGTATACCTGAATGGGCACGGTAGAGTTTACTGTATGCGGTTAATTTGCCCCGATGGACCGGGAGAAATGCTTATTTCGAGTCGTCGAAGGATTCCGTAATGATCGTGTCGTAGGTTTTTCGGGCAAAATCATAGGCCGCTGTTGCCGCCGCTTTCTCTTCCGGCCGGATGCGGGGCGATTTCATGGCCCAGCAGCGATCGACGGCTGCACGGCACCACTCGGCACTGCGCCGGGAGGCACGAATGGGCTTGTCGCCTACCAACACGTACACGGGGTTGGTGTGGGCGCTCGCGTCAATGCGGAGGGCTACCCAGCTGGAGTGGGGGACGGCATACTCGAAGGCAATTGGTCGCTCCACGCCATCGGCCACGATTTCCTGGCTTGCTACAGGATAGCCATTGACGATGAGCTCTACCGCGACCCGGCGCGTCTCGGGAACCCGGGCCTTTTCGATGTGCCAATAGGGGCGGCCCATGTAGCCGCTATCCGCGATCTTTTTTCCGGCATCATCCTGTAACTCAGGCAGGTAGGCGGCAACGTCGGCCTGAATGGATATGGGGCCGGGATTCGCGAGGCGCAACTCCGTTTCACCGTCGTCCAGCAGGGCACCGCCTACGTTGAGATTATAAATGTGGGATCGACCATCGGAAACATAGTTGACCCCTTCCTTTATCTTCTCCACAAAGCCATCGAAATCGAGGCGATCCCCCATGCGGGTGTAGCTTCGGGCCATACCGACCCGTTCGTCAAAAATGCAGGGGTAGTCGGTCTCTCCGCTAATCGCCGTACGGAAACCACTGTTCAATACGTGGTACCAGATATTCAGCTCCATATGGAGTGGGGTGTCCCCGGCGGAAATAAAATCTACGGCATCGTGGGTTACGGTGACGATGTATTCGTTGGCACCGATGCCGTCGAATTTGGCCATGACGTAGTTGGGCAGTTCGGTGGTGGGACGCTCGGGTTCCAGACCCCAACCACTGTGAGAATAGCCGACGATGGCACCCTGACGCTGTCCCCACTGGAGCACTGGAAGGGTCCAGCTGGGCCACTCTTCGATGAGGGTCGTGCCGGGGTAATCATCTTCCTTAAGCCGCAAGAGGCAGAGGTGTCCGGCATGGCTGGAAGGGAAGCCCGAGACTTCCACATCGTAGCGCATGAGATTTTCTTCCGTGGAAAGGGCATGGACCTGGCCTTCAAAGAAGGTTTTCTGGTGGTACCAGCATGGCCCCCAGGTGAGGACACAGGAAACGTTCAGATCTTCGCCTTTCGCCTGGCGCAGCATGGCTTCCGGGCGCACCCCGGCTTCGGGGCTCTCATAGTGGCTGCACCCACCCCCGTGGACGTGGTGATCGGCGCTATACCAGCCTTTGGCCTTCATATGGATCCATCGCTCTAATTGGAAGGTCTCGGTGTGGGTCTCTTCGTCGGCTGGAACGGTGATGGTGCGGGTCTGGGGCAGATACTCCGGCCCCCGGGTCCAGGTGACATCGTAGGTGCCCGGCGGCAGCATGACATACTCACCATCGGCCCGATATATCTGGGGCTGGAAGTAGAAATCGGGGTAGGTGTCGTCGGCGGCAACCCGCCGACTGGGCAGGGGATAAACACCGACCAGGGGCTGGGCCGAGAGGCCGGGACGTGACCAGGGCTCCTGCAGGGCCTTGTTGGCTCGGTAGTCGTCGGGCAACCGTGGGGCATCGCTGGTGTCTGTCAGCCGTTCCACGTTGTCCCGGATGATGAAGGAGGCCATGGTGGGGCCCCCATCGTGATCCTTAACCCTGAATTTAACTTTGATGGAGGGCTGACAATCAAAAAGGACGGTGACGGCATTGCGGTATCCAATATCTTGCGAACCCTGTCCCACGTGAAAGCCCAGTTTGGCCTCCCGTGGGCCCACGTCATTGGTGTACACCTGAAGAACCTTGTATTCGACCGGTAAGCCCGACAATTCAGAGGTTAACGGACGTCGTTCGTAGATGCTCAATTCCAGGAAGCGGTTGGCCACCTGGCCGGGGGTCAAGAGATTTTCCTCCCGGGGATTGGGTGCGCTCGTGGACCGGTGAATAACCGGAGCCGCGTTGGGGGATTCCCATTCCAGGGGAGCGCGGGTGCCCGATTCGTTATGTACTTTGATGAGAAAGCTTTTCCAGCCGCCTTCCTGAAGCGTGGCGGCCGCCGGGCCCCGTCGTACCTTGACCCGGGCTTCGGGATTGATGTTGACGGCAGCGAGGCAATAGGGATCGAGGAGCTCTTGAATCGCTTCTGCCAGCTCGGGTGTATGGGGCTCATCATTCATGGCCTGGAGGCGTGCGGCGTCTTTGGGGGCAAGGCCGCTACCCAGATACTGGAGGGCTTCTTCCAGTCGCAGACTCGACGCCATCAGGGGTTGCACCGGCATGCCGGGGATGACATCGATCTTCTCGATTACTTCCCCCGAGTGAGTGGGGGGCGGGGTGGAGATACACCCCGGAAAAGACAGGACCATCAGGCTGGTCAGCCCTAAGAAAGACAGGTGTTGAAGCAACGTGGGGCGATTGCCAATCCAATTCATCACAGACTCCTCCAAGTGTGTCGCACATGTGTTCTTCAGGTCAGGGTAACGCTATGCTGCGACGGGATGAATACCTGCCATAGTAGTGATCCAACCGACCACGGTCAAGGTCCTGGGAAATAGGAGGGCAGGGGGCTAGCGCTGCAGACTATCACGGACCTGATCAATTTCCGAGTCGATCGCGAGGAATGCCTTGACGACATCGGGGTCAAAGTGGGCCCCGCTATCGTTTACGAGGATTTCCCGGGCCCTTTCGTGAGAAAACGCGTCTTTGTAACAACGTTTGCTCGTCAGGGCATCATAGACATCGGATACGGCCATTATGCGGGCGCAAAGGGGTATGGCATCTCCGGACAGCCCATCGGGATAGCCACTGCCGTTCCACTTTTCGTGATGTGACCGGGCAATCTTGTGCCCCATATTGAAGAAAAAGTTGTTGGGATACTGCCGGGCAACTGCAAAAATCGTATCGGCACCATGGGCAGCATGGGTTTTCATGAGCGCAAATTCTTCATCCGTCAACTTGCCGGGCTTATTCAGGATGGCGTCGGGAATCGCCACTTTTCCAATGTCGTGCAGGGGGCTGGCCCAGTAGATGGTCTCGATGTAGTCTTCGTCAATGATATCCGTAAATTCGGGTGTGGAAGTCAGTTGGCCTGCGAGCATCTTGCAATAGGTCTGGGTGCGTTCCAGATGCTTCCCCGTGTCGTCATCCCGGGATTCTGCAAGTTTCGACAGGGCAAGAATAGCGGCGCGGTGGGCGTCGTTGATCTTTTCGACCTGCTTGTCGACCTGGCCCTGAAGGTCGTCACGATGCCGTTTTAATTCGAGGTGGTTCTTCACCCGCATTTTTACCATGGCAGGGCGGAAGGGCTTGGTGATGTAGTCGACGGCACCGAGATCGAGACCCTGGGCTTCGTCTTCCTCATCAGAACGGGCCGTAATAAAGACGATGGGAATATTCCGGGTTCTTGTGCGATCACGAAGTCGTCGACATACTTCATAGCCATCGATGCCCGGCATGACAATGTCCAGCAGAATGATATCGGGCGTGGGCGTTCCCGCCGCCAAAGACAGGGCACGTTCGCCGCTGGTGGCCGCGATGACCGCGTAGTCATCCTTCAATACGGTCATTAGAATCTGAATGTTCTCCGGGGTGTCGTCGACAATCAATACCCGGGGTTTATCGGCATTGGACATTATTCGATTATCCTTCTAGCGCGCCTTCGGCAATCTTGCTCCGCATCGTGGTTAACACGTGATGGGCGGCATCAATATCAAAGGCGTTGAGATGTTGGTCAAGTTCTTCGGTTTCCGGTCCAAGGGCGGTGGTTTTCAGACTGGCCTGTAGCGTTGCAAAGCAATGCATGGCTTCACCAAGATCGCTGTCCAACAGGGTGTTCAGTGTTTGGATTTGTTCCAGGACGGTCGCTGCAGAAACCGGTTGCCCACCGGAGTCCTCAGACTCCGCTACACCATCGGGAAAGCGGGATTCGATTCGCACCAAGGTCGCCTGCAAATGGGTTTCAAAGTCGTCCAGCGCCCGTGCACAATCTTCGTTGCTCTCGCTGTGGATGGCTGATTCGAGCACGGTGGTTGCATGATAGAGTAGATTGGCACTCAGATTTCCAGCGAGCCCTTTAATTGCGTGGGCAAGGTTTTTCAACGCGGTTTCATCGCCTTCGTCGAAACGGGCACGTAGTTCCGTTCCTACGGTGCCATACTTGGCGCGGAACTGGCGCAACAGTTTTTCATACAACTCTTTATTGTTCATCATGCGGTCGAGGCCTTCAGAAAAAGTGATTTCCGGCGCGTCCTGCCAGCAATCCTCCTTCGTTGGAGTCGGCCTCGAATGGTGTTCCGCCTGCGATGTCTGGTGGTGTGTTCCATGACTACGGTCAGGTGCCCAGGCCGCCAATGTGGTGTATAGCTGTTGCGGATCAATGGGTTTGGAGATGTAATCATTCATGCCCGCCTCCAGGCACTTTTCTCTGTCACCGACGAGTGCATTGGCCGTCATGGCGATGATGGGCAACGTCGAATGGCGGGGGTCTTTTCGCAGCGCGCGGGTGGCCGTGTAGCCGTCCATGACCGGCATCTGGCAATCCATTAAAACGGCGTCGAAGGACTCCGAGTTCAGGTGCGCGATGCCTTCGGCTCCATGGTTGGCAAGGGTTACCATAACGCCGGCCATTTGTAGCAGTTCCTCCGCGACCTGGCGGTTAATTTCATTGTCTTCAACCAGGAGGACCCGCATGCCCGAGAGGGCCTCGCTGGTCTCCGTCTCACGCCGTCCGACCGCGTTGGGTCCCGTGGAAGTTTCTTCTAATCCCAGCACGGAAGCGACCGTGTCAAACAGGGTACTCGCCGTTACCGGTTTCAGTAAGACGGCGTCGAGCTCGCTTGATTGGGCATGTTCCCATACAGCATCGCGGCCAAAGGCGGTGACGAGGACAATGCGGGGCGTCTGCCCGGCCTGGGCATTGTTACGGATGTGTCGCGCTGCCTCGATGCCGTTCATTCCGGGCAGTTTCCAATCCATCAAGATGATGTCAAAGGCCATTTCGCCCTGGTCGAAGGTGAGTTTGGCGATGGCTTCTTCCGCCGTTACGGCGCAGGTCACTTCAAAGGAGAAGGACTGGAGAATGTGTTGCAGGATCTTTCGGGAGGTCGAGTTGTCATCAACGACCAGCACCCGAAGGCCGTGGAGGTCGTGAAAGGACAGTTTTTGCTTCTGACGGGCCGGATCGGTGGAAGGCTTACCAAACGCGGCGGTAAAGGTGAAGGTGGAACCCACACCTGGCTCGCTTTCCACGCCGATTTCACCACCCATGAGATTAACCAGACGGCGGCTGATGGTGAGGCCGAGTCCCGTGCCGCCGTAACGTCGGGTGGTCGAAGAATCGGCTTGGGTGAAGGGTTGAAAGAGCCGCGCCATCTCCGCTGCAGTCATGCCAATGCCCTTGTCGTAGACCGATATCTGAAGCGTACAGGATTGGTCGTCATTCTCCAGGGCCAGGATTTCGAAAATGATATCACCGTGCTCGGTAAACTTGATGGCGTTCGACGCGAGGTTGATGAGCACCTGACCCAATCGAAGGGGATCTCCTATAAGGGCACGAGGCACATCGGGCGCAATATCGAAGAGTACCTCTATAGAAGGTTTCTCCATAATCCGCCCTGCCGTGACAGTAGCCAGATTGTCGAGGACATCGTCCAGATCGAAAAGGATAGCTTCAATGTCGAGGCGTCCGGCTTCAATCTTCGAAAAGTCGAGGACATCGTTGATGATTCCCAGCAGGGCATTCGCGCTGGATTGAATCCGGGTGAGGTAGTCTTGCTGTTTTTGGGTCAGCTCGGTTTTCAGCGCCAGATGAGCCAGACCGATGACGGCATTCAT
>CAXBPH010000242.1:0-10588 GCA_963977445.1 uncultured bacterium
CTTGCGCGTAGGCCCGATCGCTGCCCGCCACGACTCCCAAAAGAAGTACTGCGCAAGTCACGGCCATAAATCTCTTGGAAACCGCTCGTTTCGGTATCATCTAATTCTCCCTATCCTATCCCATAAATGGCCTCTACCAAGCACCCCCAGTAAAGTCAAATACACACTTTTATCTTAACCAGTTTTCAATGGAAATTAAATTCGACATATTGCGACCACGCGCCGCCAACCTGACGCCACCAGCAAATAAACTGCACAAATAGATAAGATAAGGCCTGAACCCGCAGATTAGGTCTTGGCTACTTTCATCACAACCGCTTCGCAAGCTACGCCATCGAATCTAAATAGCCCATGTCAGTTGCGGCACTTGCATCGACACCACTATTCACCCACTGGGTACTCCCCAGAAACACCACGCGGGCATTGGCAGAGACACAGGAAATCATGTTCATGTTTAAACGACCAATGCTGCGACCGTGCTCGTAAGGCCCTGATTCGAAGTCTGCTGCTCTCAAATAAAACGCAAAGCTACGACCTCTCGCATTGCCCGACGCGACTCCCAATGCTATTTCACACTGCGTCCCACGGCCACCGTACCAACGAACTCTCCCCCACAATGAAAATTCTACTAAACAAATCGACCACTACCACTAGGTTTATAAAGTGCCGCTTGCGAGGCTGGAGCAATGCCGACACAGGTGCCTATAAATATCGTCTGCTATTCACGGTCCCATAGTCGTCGATGATGATCATTGGGGGAGACGGAAGACTGAACATGGAGAATTGACCTGCAATCCAGTGGATACCAACATTCTGTCGGTAGACTCTGACTCTCGATCTTATCAGCTACAACACAGCCACAATGTTCGAATGTGTCTCCCCAGCCAGAGCAATACGTTCCCATAGTATAGCGTTTTCAAAAAACTGTCAACTTCGAGAAATCGAATCATCACTCACGGTAAGTCGTTATCAAATATTTGAATAACGCCAAAATCGGGCGCGCGGTTCCCTCCGTTGGAACCCAGTACCCCATCAATACCCCAAGCGCGCCAGTGTCCCTTCCACGCTGTTGAGGTAACTCGCGCCAAACAATCGCGCGTGCACCAACAGGGGATAGAGGTTGTAGATATCTCGTCGATATTCGAAGAAGCCGTCGGGGATTGGGCGTAGCGCGTGGTAGGCGTCGAAGAAGGCCTGGCCGAAGGTGGAGAAGAGCGTGGTGAAGGCCAGTTCAATTTCGGGATGGCCGTAGTAGACCGCCGGGTCGATAAAGCCCGTTATTTTCCCATGATCCGCGAGGACGTTCGTCGTCCACACGTCGCCGTGGAGGAGGGACGGGTGTTCGGGTTCCTGGATGAATTGTCCGAGGTCGGCGGCGAAACCTTCGATGCGTTGCAGCAGGGCCCGGCTCATGATGCCCTCTTTCCGCGCATGGGTAGCCATGTGGAGCAATCGCTGATCGCGAAAGAAGTCCAGCCACGAGTCGGTCCAGGGGTTGGGCTGGTGGAGGGAGCCGATGAGGGTGTCCCGCTCCAGGCCGTGGGCCTTCCCGCGCACGCCGTGGAGGGCGGCGAGGAGTTGGGCTGCGTGTTGCTGGCACGGCCCGCTGAACTGGCTGTCCCCCGCGATGAACGTCATAAGAAGGACGGCCGGTGTTGAGACGACTACCTCGGGCACGGGCAGTTCGCTGTGTTCCGCCAGGTAGCGGAGCATATAGCCTTCGATATCGAGGCGGGGCGGGACGCTCCGGTCTACTTTGGCCACCACCCCACGGCCATCACCAAGTTCGAGGTGAAAGACCTCCCCGATGCAGCCTCCGCTCAGGGGCCGCTTTCGCACAATCGAGGTGCCGAGGGTCTCGGCGACGCATTGCTCCAATAGATCGGCCATGAAAACTCCAGGAGTTTAGAATAGTGAATTAACTGGCAAAATCTTGGCGGATTTCTAAATTCACCATTCTAAATTCACCATTCTAAATTCACTATTCTCCATTCAATTCTCCATTCTCTATTCTAAATTCTCAATTCGCTCCAGCAGTCCCCGGGCGCTGGCTTCGACGATGTTGTAAACATTTTCAAATCCGTGGTCGCCGCCATAATAGGGGTCGGGCACGTCCTGCACCTTGAGTTCCGGGGCGAAGCTGGTAAAACGGTAGAGTCGGCCCTGTTCGCTCTTGGGGCAGGCCCGTTTCAATTCACTTAAATTGGCACTGTCCATGGCGCATATATAATCGAAGCGCTCAAAGTCCTCGGGCACGACAGCACGGGATTTCTGGCGACTCAGGTCGACGCCGTGGCGCAGGGCCTCCTCTTGCGAGCGGGGGTCGGGTGCCTGGCCCTTATGCCAGCCGCTGGTGCCGGCCGAATCGATTTCTATGTGGTCTGCCAGCCCTTTTTCTTCCACCATCGCGCGAAAAACGCCTTCGGCCGTGGGCGAGCGGCAAATATTTCCCAAACAAACAAAGAGTACCTTAATGCGTTTCAACGTTAACTCCTGTAACAATGACTCAGGCCAACCACAGGTCAAAACATGCCTGTAGGACCCGCAAATCTTGCGACAAATCTATGCCAGATGATAAACTGTCCCACCGTAATACGGGGGAGAATAGCCATGATTCCACCGAAGCAGCAGGACGGAAAACGCGTGAGAGACGCGTTGCGACTGGTCGCGTTGGTGGGTTTGACCATTTCTGCCAGTATATTGACAGGCACTTGGGTTGGATTCAACCTGGACCGGGTGATACCCGCAGATGGCCTCTGGACCGTATTGGGTATCCTGGCCGGCCTCCTCGCGGGACTGCTTATCGCGGGTTGGTTGCTGTATCGGGAGACCCGGCAACCCTGACCGCCCGGTTGGCTATCCGGCGTCGCTTAACTACCCCAACGGAGTACAATGTGGAATTGCTGAAGGCATTTCGTCTGGCCGTGGTGCGCTACACCCTCGTAGTCACCCTTATCGCGGCATTTGGCGCATGGTTCTGGTCGCCTGTGGTGTCCAAAGGGCTCCTTATGGGCGGCATGGCCGGTGCCCTGGGCTTTTGGATCACGGGACGAAACATTCAGAAACTTGCATCCCCAGACGGCGCACCGCTACAATCTTTTGCGGTGAAGTGGACGTTTATTCGCCTGCTTTTTTATGCGCTGGCTATCTACAAAGGCTTTACGTTGGATCGGGAACACCACTACGGCCTTTTAGCAGCAGTGATCGGGATATTCATTGTTCAAATTGTCATGATCACCTTGGCGTTCACAAGTTTGGGCAACACGCGGAGAGACGTCTAGTCGCATGGAATCCATTGGTGAAAGACTGATTTGGTACTACGTACCTTTCACAGATATCCCCATTCCTCTTGGGGGCGTGAACATACTCACCCTGTTCAATGCGGTGCTGGTCATGCTCGTCCTTTTTGGCTTGGCCCGTCTTGCCGTGCGCAAGTTTGCCATGGTGCCCAGCCGCAGCCAGATGGCTATCGAGCTCTACACCGGCATCTTCGATAATCTGGTCACCAGCTCCCTGGAACTGGACACCCGTGAGAAAAACCGCCGCTTTTTCCCCCTCATCGGCACCCTGTTTCTCTATTTAATACTCAGCAATTTCATCGGCTTTGTGCCCACCCACTACTTCGAAGAGCCCACGGCGGATATTAACTGCACGCTGGGCCTCGGCCTCCTGGGCATGTTTATCGCCACCTGGTGCGCCATCAAGACCAAGGGCATGGGCGGTTATGTCGAAGAATTGCTCGGGCCCATGTGGCACCAGCCCGAAGCGACGGGTGGTGCAAAAATCGCCGGCAAACTCTCGGCCCTCTTCTTTTTTCCCCTCAATGTCATTGGGGAACTGGCCAAAGTGGTTTCCATCTCCTTCCGACTCTTCGGCAATATCGTCGGGGGCAGCATCATCATCATTGTGGTGTCCAACCTCGTTTATAACTTCAGCATTCTGGCCGTTGGCCTCGATCTTTTTTTCATTTTCTTTGTGGGCACGGTGCAAGCCTTTGTGTTTACCATGCTCACCCTGACCTATATCGCGGTCGCCATAAAATAGTCGGCCCTATCGCTTCCCTGCGATACATATGGCCTGCTTTTTCAAAGTGTAAGGATTTATTGTGGAACTCGAACCCCACACATGGCTCATTCTCGGCAAATTTGCCGGGGCGGGCATTGCCCTGGGCATGGGCGGCATCGGTGCCGCCATCGGCATGGGTAATGCCGCTGGTATGGCCAACACGGCCATCATGCGCCAGCCCAAAGTGCAGCGGGAAATGCTGCGCACCATGCTCATTGGCCAGGCCGTGGGCGAAGGTGCCGCCGTGTTTGCACTCGTCATCGGACTCTTTATTATTGTCGTCTCCCCCGCCAATCTGGAACTGATCGGGGGCAACTACTTCGCCGCACTCCTCGGCGCGGGCCTTTCTATCGGCTTTGGCACCTTCGGCAGCGGCCTCGGGTGTGGCTGGCCTGCGGGCAACGCCTGCGCCGGTTTTGCCCGGAATCCCGCCCGTAGTCCCAAGCTCACTCAATCCATGATCATTGGCCAGGCCGTGGCCCAGTCGCCCAGCATTTTCGCCCTGGTCGTGTCCCTCATCCTTATATTGACAGCCAAAAACGGCACGGACCTGCCCACCATGGGCATCTACATCAGCGCCGGGTTGGCTATGGGTGTGAGCGCCCTCGGCTCGGGCATTGGCTCCGGCAAAACCGCAGGTGGCGCTGTCGATGGTATTGGCCGGTGGCCCCTCTCCTATGGCGTCACCCTCCGCACCATGCTCATCGGCCAGGCGGTCTGCGAGACCCCGGCCATTTTCGGCATGCTGGTGGCCTTTATCATGGTGATTGCCCCCGGTGACCTGAATCCCGGAATTCTGGGCTTCGCGCAGGTTTTCGGCGCCGCCATTGCCGTAGGTTTCGGCGGCATCGGCCCCGGTATCGGCAGTGGGCTCACCGCCGCGCAGGGTTGTGCGGCCACGGCGGCCCGACCCGATAAAGACGCCCTTATCCTTCGAACGATGTTAATCGGTCAGGCTGTTTCCCAGTCGACCGCGATTTATGCTCTGATTATTGCCCTCGCGCTCTTGTACGTGGTGGGCTGACCCTGAATTTCCGCCCCTGCGGCGGTATGGCTACGTAAACTATATTGACCACGGCCCCTTGGCCCAATAAAGAGGATCACCTCCATGATGGACCCGACCACGATTCTTACCCTTATGAACGCTGCCGTCGCCCAGGCACCCGAAGCCGCCACCAGTGCGGCTACAGGGATTGCCGGTGCCGATTTGATAAAAGCCGGTGCCCTCATCGGCGCAGGCATTTGCATGGGCTTCGGTGCTATTGGACCTGGAATCGGTGAAGGTTTCGCCGCCGGTAAGGCCTGCGAAGCCATTGGCCGCAGCCCCCAGGAAGCTGGCCTGCTCACCCGCACCATGCTTATCGGCCAGGCCGTTTCCGAGTCTACCGGTATCTACTCCCTCGTTATCGCCCTGCTCATGCTTTTCGTTATCGGCTGATTAAGGCCCCGCTTCACCCATGGTTTCTGTCAACTTTACATTGTTCGTCTTGCTGGTTCTTTTCCTCGTCTTCCTCGGGGTCATGCACCGCTTTGTCTTTTTGCCTCTGCTGACCATCATGGACAAGCGCGGCGATCAAATCGCTCAAGATAAGATCACCGCGCAGGATGCCGCTGCCGAAGCGGTCGCGTTGGAAGATCAGTATTCCATGCGGATCGCCAAGATGCACCGTGAGGCCAGTGTGCGGCTCAATCGAGCCCACCGACAGGCGCAAGAAGAGCACAACGCCCGGGTCGTCGCGTTTAAGGCCAAGGCCGAACAGGACCTCCGCACGCTGAACGCGGCCCTCGACGCGGATATAGCCCGACAGGAAGACCAATTTGAAGCCCTGTCCCGGGATATTCATGCCGCGATGGCAACGAAACTGGAGTTGAAGTAGCCTGTGAACGCCACGACCAAACGATTCCTTATCCTTCTCGCCTGCACCGCGCTGGTGGGGTGGATTTCGGTGAACTGGCTCCTCGGACCGCCCGGGCTCTCGTCTGCCTATCTGGCCAGCCATAGCGTGGACCACGAACGCTACCTGGAGGCCATCAAGAACGATGCCTACAAGCATTACGTGCAGCGCCCCCACCTGGTAAATCTCGACGAAAACCCCGAACTCAAACAGCGCGTCGCCCTGGTGGCCGCCTACACAGATGGCAAAGCCTTTCAGGCAGAGCAGCACCGCATCCATCTGTATTCCTTATTCTTCGAGATTTTCAACGCCACGATAGTGGTGGTCCTCGTGCTGCGCCTTGCGAAAGCGCCCCTCCTCCAGTATCTCGATGTTCAAATCGAAGAACTGCGTGACAAGATCAATAAGGCGGCCCGCTCCCGGAAGTCTGCCCTGGGGCGACGGGGCATTGCGGAAGAGAAAATTGCCCATATTGATGATGAAGAGATGAAGCTCAATGCCAATACCGAAACGCGGATGGAACGGGAACTCGCCGATCTTGCCGAGGCCAGCCACTATAGCTTTGGCCTCCACGAACGGGAATTGTCCGAACGGAAGAAAGCGGAAGCCCACAAGGCGGAGCTCGCGCTGAAACACCGGTTGGTCTACGACGCCATCGACTTACTCATCAAGCAAGTACAGGAAGAGGAAAGTGCCGAAGGCCACGATGCGCTAATCCACCAGTTTACCCATGATCTGGAGGCCCGGTCTTGAAAAACTTTCTCATTGCCGACCGCTATGCCCGCAGCCTCATCGGTGCCATCCCAGAGGATTCCCGTCTGGAGGAAATTCGCGACATGCTGGAGGAACTCGGGGAGCTGGTGAAGACCAACCAGGATCTGCGCAACGTTATTTCCAATCCTGCTGTGTCAATAGACAAACGAATTGCCATTCTAGACGGCATTCTCGCCCACGAAAACGGACCGGATGTACTCAGAAATCTGGTACGCGTGTTGGCCCAACGGGGACGCATCTCCCTTTTGGCGGACGTAGCCCGGCGCTTCGCCACCCATACCGACACCCGGCTGAATCGGGTGAGCGCCCAAGTCACATCGGCGGTGGCCTTGTCGGACGACCAATGTAACGATATCGTTGCATCCCTGGAGAAGTTCTCCGGAATGCATGTACGTATAGAGAACGCCGTTGACCCGAGTATTCTGGGCGGCATCATTGCCCGTATCGGGGGAACAATCATCGACGGCAGCGTCCGCGCGCGCATTGAGCGACTCAAACAATCCCTGCTGCCAGAGGAGAATTTAGGCGGATGAAAATCCAAGCAACTGAAATTACCGAACTCATCAAGCAGCAGATTGCTGACTTTCACGACACCGTCGACGTGGCGGAAGTGGGTACCGTTATCCAGGCGGGTGACGGCATCGCCCGGGTATTCGGGCTGGCCAACGCCGTCGCCGGAGAGACCCTGGAGTTCCCCCACGGGGTAAAGGGCATGGCCCTCAACCTGGAAGAAGACAACGTCGGTGTTGTGCTCTTTGGGGAATACGAAAAGATTGCTGAAGGGGACACGGTTAAACGCACCGGCACCATCACATCGGTACCCGTGGGTGAAGGCCTGATTGGCCGCGTTGTAAACGCACTTGGCGAGCCCATCGATGGTCGGGGCCCCATTGTCTCCGACGAGACGAGCCCCGTTGAGCGCATTGCCCCGGGCATCATCGATCGGCAACCCGTTGGTGAACCCCTGCAAACCGGTATCAAGGCCATCGACGCCATGACCCCCATCGGGCGGGGTCAACGTGAGCTCATCATCGGTGATCGCCAGACCGGCAAGACCGCCATCGCGATTGACACCATTCTCAATCAGAAGAATGAAGATGTTATCTGTATCTATGTGGCCATCGGCCAGAAGCGCTCCACGGTCGCCCAGGTGGTCAATGAGTTAAAGGAAAATGGCGCGATGGATTACACCATCGTGGTCGCTGCTTCCGCTTCCGTGCCGGCACCATTACAATACATTGCACCCTATTCCGGTGCGGCCATGGGCGAATATTTCCGTGATCGTGGAAAACACGTGCTGATTGTTTATGATGATCTTTCCAAGCACGCCGTAGCCTATCGTCAGCTTTCCCTGTTGCTCCGCCGCCCACCAGGCCGCGAAGCCTATCCAGGTGATGTGTTCTACCTCCACTCCCGCCTGCTGGAACGCGCGGCCAAGATGAGTGACGCCCAGGGTGGTGGCAGCATGACCGCCCTTCCGATTATCGAAACACAGGCGGGTGACGTTTCGGCCTATATCCCCACCAACGTAATCTCGATTACGGATGGTCAGATATTCCTGGAGAATGACCTTTTCTATTCGGGCGTGCGACCCGCTATCAATCCCGGCATTTCCGTATCCCGCGTAGGTGGTAACGCTCAGATTAAAGCTATGAAGAAGGTTTCCGGAACACTTCGCCTCGATTTGGCCCAGTTCCGCGAGTTGGAGGCCTTCGCCCAATTTGGTAGTGACCTCGATCGGGCGACCCAGCTCCAGTTGAACCTGGGACAACGCCTGGTGGAAATCCTGAAGCAGCCCCAGTACGCGCCCATCTCGGTAGAGAAGCAGGTCCTGATCATCTACGCCGCGACGTCGGGCTATTTGAACAACGTACCCGTTGGTGCCGTGGCGCGCTATGAAGAAGAGTTGTATCACCACTTTGAAACGGAAGCCAAAGACATTTTTGACAAACTGCGGGCAACCGGGGAGCTCACGAAAGAGCTGAAACCCCTCATCGACAAAGCGCTCAAGTCCTACACCGAGCAATTTGAAATACGCCACCGCGGAAACGATGAAGAGAGCTAGTCCATGGCCAATCTTCGCGACATAAAACGGCGTATTACCAGCGTCAAAAGCACACAGAAAATCACCAAAGCCATGAAGATGGTTGCGGCGTCGAAGCTCCGTCGTGCCCAGGCATCGATTCAGCAGGCCCGACCCTATGCCTTTCACATGCGTGATCTGGTTTCGAGCGTGACGCGCTGCGCCACCCTCAATGACCATCCCCTGCTGAGCAAAGGCAACCCGGATCATATCGGCATCATCGTCGTAAATTCCGACAAGGGCCTGTGCGGCGGTTTCAATGCCAGTATTGTGAATCGGGCCATGCAGGTCATCAAAAAAGACTTCGCCAAGAAGGAAGTGGTGCTCACCGTGGTCGGGCGCAAGGGCCTGGAAGCATTGAAACGGCACCCCGTCACCATTCGCAACAATTTCACCGGTCTCGCCGATGATCCCCTTTCCCTTTCGAAGAACATCATCGACGATATCGCGAAAGACTTTGTCGAAGGCCGGACGGGCGAAGTGTACTGCGTGTACAACGAGTTTAAGTCGGCGGTACAGCAGAATGTGACGGTAGAGCGTCTTCTTCCCTTTCAGGCAGAAGCTCAGGACGATGCCCCCGCCGAACTCGACTATATTTATGAGCCCAGTCAGGAAGAGGTCTTTGGATCCCTTCTTCTGCGCAATCTGGAGACCCAGATGCACCGCATCTTGTTGGAATCCACCGCCAGTGAACTGGGTGCCCGTATGACCGCTATGGACGCCGCCACACGCAATGCAGGCGAAGTAATCGATAAATTGACCTTACAGTACAACCGCGCACGGCAAAATGCCATCACCACGGAACTCATCGAAGTTATCAGTGGCGCGGAAGCACTTTAGCACGTAACAACACGACTCCCGACACCCGTCGGTACCCTCGGTGGTAACCACGGCGTCGCGCGAAGCATTTTCGGAGGAAACTATGAGCACAGGCCGGATTTCACAGGTAATTGGTCCCGTGGTGGACGTGCGTTTCGAGCCGGGCCAACTGCCCCCCATCTATCAGGCGCTGGAAATTACGCGCAATGAAGGGGGCACGCTGACCTGCGAGGTCGCTCAGCACCTGGGTGAAAGTACCGTGCGCGCTGTTGCCATGGAAAGCACCGACGGCCTGGTCCGCGGCATGGAAGTTCGGGATGCGGGGCGCTACATCACCACGCCCGTCGGGAAAGCCGTGTTGGGCCGAATTCTCAACGTTATCGGTGAACCGGTAGATGGTCAGGGTCCCGTAGAGGCGGAACATCACTGGCCGATTCACCGCCCGGCACCCGATTTCGAAGATCTGGTGACGTCCACGGATATGTTTGAGACGGGCATTAAGGTCATCGATCTGCTCGCACCCTATTCGAAGGGCGGCAAGACCGGTCTTTTTGGTGGTGCCGGTGTAGGTAAGACCGTGCTCATCATGGAGCTTATTAATAACGTTGCCAAACAGCACGGCGGCTATTCGGTTTTCGCAGGCGTCGGTGAACGTACCCGTGAAGGTAACGATCTCTGGCTCGAAATGAAAGAGTCGGGCGTCATCGACAAAGCCGCCCTGATCTATGGCCAAATGACCGAGCCTCCCGGGGCCCGTGCCCGTGTCGCGCTGACCGGCCTGACCTGCGCTGAGTATTTCCGCGACGAAGAAGGCCAGGACGTGCTCCTGTTCATCGATAATATCTTCCGGTTTACCCAGGCAGGCTCTGAAGTATCGGCCCTCCTCGGCCGCATGCCCAGCGCCGTGGGCTACCAGCCCACCCTCGCCTCAGAAATGGGTGAGTTGCAGGAA
>CAXBPH010000243.1:0-10586 GCA_963977445.1 uncultured bacterium
GCCTCCGGCACTTGAAGTATCAATTGAATCATCCCCACTAATTGCCCATGAACCATCAAAATCACCAAGGAGGACAATCCGTGAAACTTCCACCAGCACGAATAATGTTGGTTCTGTTTACTGCCTTTTTATGTTCTTGTGGACAGGACAAGGTGAACAATCTCGTTAGTGGATAGGAACCCCTGTTTCAATAGCCCATGTATACGCCGAGATAGTGACGTACCGACAGTTCTGCTACAATTAAGGGGCATGAAAACGGAGGATTCCCAGATGGACTTGTCGATCACAGTTAATAAGGAGGAAATCGCAGCCTTCTGTCGCAGACACCATCTCACGAAGTTGGCGCTATTCGGCTCGGTGCTTACCGAACGATTCGGACCGGCCAGTGACGTGGATGTGCTCTTTGAGTACCATCCCGATCATATTCCAACGCTGTTTGACGTAGCAGCCATGGAGGAAGAGTTGAGTCGCATGTTTGGCCGCAGGGCAGACATGCGGACACCGCGAGATCTTAGCCACCATTTCCGTGACGAGGTTATTCTGAGCGCCTTGATTCAGTATGCTGCTTGATTCCGATCGAAACCGATTGCTTCACATGGTCGAGGCTGCGCGTCAGTGCCTGGTCTTTGTCGAAGGCAGGGAACGGGTTGAACTCGATACGGACATCCAATTGCGATTCGCGCTTCTCCGTGCCTTGGAGATTGTGGGAGAGGCCGCCAGTCGCGTAACGCCGGAGACGCGCGCGGCCCATCCTGAGATTCCCTGGCAACCCATCGTCGGCGCGCGAAACCGCCTGGTTCACGCCTACTTCGACATAGACCTCGACATCGTCTGGGCAACCGCAACGAAGGCGCTACCTGCGCTTGTGGAAATGCTGGAACGATTACTGGGTGAAGATAGTGGCAGAGAATAACCCACGCGCTGGCGGCCTTTGCGTAGCCGGGACAGGAGCAGCTGGGTCAACAGGGACGTCAGCGACCAGCAAAACTAAAATAAAGGCGAAGTTTCCTACAAGTGACCAAAGTGCTGCCACGCAAGCGATGCTTTAAGTCCTTTTCTGCGCCCCTTCCGAGTGTTCCTGTCGTCCCTCACCTTTCCGTCCTTTCCCTTGATTTTTTCTTCCCTGCGCGTTAAGGTGACCTGCGCGGAGAGAGCCGCCGTTTTACCCCCACCCAGAATTGCGGAGAAGATCCCATGCAGGCCGTTACCATCATCACCTTTGTCTTTTTTACGGGCCTGGTCGGCTTCATCACCTGGCGCATGACGCGCAAAGACGATCACGGGACGACGGATGGTTATTTCCTGGCCGGGCGCAGCCTCACGGGGGGCTTTATTGCCGGTTCGCTGATGCTGACCAACCTCTCCACCGAGCAGCTGGTGGGTCTCAATGGCGCCGCCTTCACCGATGGCTTTTCCGTCATGGCGTGGGAGGTGCTGGCGGCCATGTCGCTGGTGGTGATGGCCCTTTTTTTTCTGCCCCGCTACCTCAAGAGTGGTATTGCGACGATTCCCGATTTTCTGGCCCTGCGCTTTGATCACACGACCCGTTCCATTACGAATGTGATTTTTATTTTCGCCTACACGGCCATCCTGCTGCCCATTATCCTCTACACGGGTGCCACGGGCCTCAACGGCATCCTCGACATGCAGGCCCTCACGGGGCTCCCCTCGGAAACCGCCACCCTCTGGTTTACGGTCTGGCTCGTGGGTATCATTGGCTCCCTCTATGCCATTTTTGGTGGCCTGCGCACCGTCGCCGTATCAGACACCCTCAATGGTTTTGGCCTGTTGGTGGGGGGTGTGCTGATTACGTGGTTTGGCCTGAGTACGCTGGGGGGGGACGGTGGCTTTTTCCAGGGGCTGGAAACCTTGAAGACCCAGCACCCCGAGAAACTCAATTCCATCGGCGGCGTGGACCAGCAAGTACCCTTTCTTACCCTTTTCACGGGAGTGCTCCTGCTCAATCTCTTTTACTGGTGCACCAACCAGCAGATCATCCAGCGTACCTTCGGGGCGAGTAGCCTGAAGGAAGGCCAGAAGGGCGTCTTGCTCGCGGGCTTCTTCAAAGTCCTGGCACCACTGATTCTGGTGTTGCCCGGCGTGATTGCCTACCACCTCTACAGTGCAGACGGCATCAAGAGTGACCACGCCTATGGCACGTTGGTGCGGAACGTACTCCCCGCGCCCCTCGTGGGATTCTTCGCGGCCGTCCTCGTGGGGGCTATCCTCAGTTCCTTCAACTCCGCGCTGAACAGCACCTGCACCCTTTTCAGCCTGGGGGTCTACAAGCATTGGATTAAGCCCGATGCCGACCATCAGCAGCTCATCAAATCCGGAAAGATTTTTGGTATTGTCATTGCCCTTTCCGCCATGTGCATGGCACCGGCACTCGCGGGGCAAGATGGTATCTTCGGCTACCTCCAACAGATGAATGGCCTCTACTTCATCCCCATTTTTGCCGTGGTCGTAGTGGGAATGGCCAACAAACGGGTGCCCGCGGTTGCTGCCAACATCGCCTTGCTCCTCGGCTTCACCGCGATAGCCGCTGGTTACTGGATGCCGGGCGTGAGCGATTTGGTGGGTAAGATCAACGGATTTCATTATCTGGGGATTGTATTCGCAACACTCATTGCCCTGCAGCTTGCAATAGGCGTCCTGGCACCGCGCGCTACCGCGTGGGAACAGGTAGATGCCAAGATCATCGATCTGACGCCCTGGAAATTCGCACGGCCCATGGGGGCGTTGTTGGTTGTCCTGGTCCTGACGATTTATGTGCTGCTGGCCGATTTTTCGATAGTGTAGTCGGGAGACGGCGGATTTCGGTTGACCCTATTTAACCGTGAATTGTGCCTCGGCCACCATCCCCGTTGTCCGGTCGCGTATGCGTAAGGTCCAGCTTCCCGGGCTGTCGTTTAAACCTGCTATAAAGGGCAGCGTGAGTCGGCCTTCCGTTGCACAATAGTCGCCGCTGTAGGCGCTGTTTTCCCCCTTGGCATCGGTGAGGGTGACGCCCATGGGCTGCAACCCGGCGATGGGGACGCCGTTGCTGTCTTCGAGGAAGGCATTCAGTGTGGTATGCACGGCCAGGTCGACCACGGGCGGTGTGACGATGCGCAGCGTGGCAGGGGGCGCGGGATAGAGGGCGAGGATGGTGCCGCCCAGTTCGTCCAGCGCGACCGGGATATGCCAGCCCGATTCATCATGGGTGGCGGAAAGTCGTTTGCCGTGCACCATGTCATAGGCGACCAGGGTGTCACCGGCCCAATCGCGGAGGGTCACGGTGGTGTCGATGGGCACGAGCTTGTCCAACACCGCCTTGTATTGTAGTCCGGCCCGCTCACCGTATTCCCGGTTGTCGTTGATCAGCACCAGATACCGGGCACCATCCTTTTCGAGCGCGTTAAGGAGGGCCCGTGGCGTGTCGCAATACACTGCGGGCTCCACCTTGCCCGCCAGGCCCGCCTTCAGTTGGGCGGCGTAGCCCTCCATGATGCGCTGGTCGTCCAGGGCCGTCACGCCGACCACTTCCTGTAAGGCCGCGCTGTCGGGCTGGAGCTGATCGTTCCAGTCCGCGAAGTCCGTATTGTTTGCGATGGCGTTCGCGCTGATTTTCTTCCGGTAGGTGAAGTCGAAGTCGAAGCGCAACACATCGGGCAGTTCCGCACCGAGATATTGGTCGGCGATGACAAGCCCTCCACGGGCCTGAAAGGCCTCAATTTCGCGATAGACCGACTCCGTTATAGCATCGCACTTGGGCAAGACCAGCACGTCGTAGCCGTCGAGTCCATAGCGTTCGATGGTCTCATCAAGGACCACATCGGCGTTGAGATGGTTCATGGCGAGGAGGGTATAGAAATGGTATATCTGGAGGTTGCGATAGTGGCCCAACAGATTGGGCGAGGTGCCGTGGATGCCCGCCGCCATGGAGCTGAGCACGGCAACCCGTCGGGGTGCGATTTCCGCCTGCGTTAAAAACGGTCCAAGGGGCTTGAAGACATTTTCGCTCAACTCCCGGATGGCTTCGCTGGTGGCATAGGGCACGTTGATGGTGTCTTCGCCCTGGGGGTTGCAGGCGCTGGAGTAGTAATAACCCAAGGCCTTCGGCGCACGGGACAGGTTTATCCACGTGGTTACCTTGGTCCGCGCCGGGCCCATGAGCATCCACTCTTCCGTGGGGGCCAGTTGTCCGGGGTAGTTGAGGAGGGTGACGGTGTGGAGTGCTTCCGCACCGGTCCGGCCTGCGGCGGCCCGCAACGTTTCGATGAAAAGCATGAACTTGGGATCGGGATTGGTGTAGGTCCAAGTGCTGATGGCGTCGATGCCCGGAAACATATCGAGGAGTCCCGCCTCGCGGTAGGGGTCGTTTACCGTCAAAATGTCGGGGCGATAGCGCTTGACCATCTCCGACGTGTGCTGATTGGCCAAAACCAGGCCGTTGCCCTGCTGGTAGTGAAATTTCCAGTATTGGTATTGGGGGTCGTCATCGGCAAGGACGCCCTTCTTAACCCACTTGGCCTCGCTCACCGGTGGCGTGGTCGCTCCGAGCACATCCTCCATCAGCGCGAGGCCCGCCACGTTGCGGTTGGTCTCGAGGGCATCGACAATCTCCGTGTTAAAGAAAGCCGTCTTCACCTGAGGAAAGTGCTGGACAAATTCCATGAGCTTCCGGTTGGCGTCATTCTGAATTCGGGCAACCTCCGGATGAAAGGGATTGGCCACGGGATTCTTCTCGTGAGATTCCATGCCCAGGTTGGTGGCGTCGGGATCGGCTAAGGTGGTGGGGTCCACATCACGCAGACCGCCGTTGGGGCGAATCCCCACATCGCCGCCGGCCACCAGCGCCTGATCCAGTGCGCGGGACCAGTTCTCCGCCGTGTAATCCGTCTCCCACCCCGGCCCGGAGAGTGTCGTGAAGCCGTGGTCCATATACCAGGTGGAGCCGCCGCCGCCCCAGAGCCAAACCATTAGCCGGTCCGGGTTCGGCGCGTGAACGGTCGTCAATTCGGTGGCTTCGGAGCTAACTTCCAAAACCGGGTTGGTGTACACGCCCCGAAGTTCATAGACACCGGCCTTCCATTGTGACACGGGCAGGGAATGGCCGCCCCGATAGGTCGCACCTGGGGCCAAGGTGGGGATGGTCACTCGGTACGTCTCAACGCCACCCAGCGTCAACACCACCTCGCCCGCCGCCAGGGCCGTGCCCCCCGTGTTTGTCACCTGGATTCCCACCATGGGTGTCTCGCTGCGGTAGAAGGCCTGGCGATTCATGGGCGTGGAGAGGGATAGGCTGACCGTATCGGCACCGGGCGCCGCAAGGGCACCCGTCAACATCAATACGAAGCAAGATAGTTTGAGCATGATGGGTTCCCTGCGTGTTTTTAGACATTGCAACCGGCCAGTCGGAACGACATTGAACGGATTACTTCATCCCACTACCATAGGAAGACGATTGTAGTGCTTGCCTGAACGGGATTCCACCCAAGATTATGGCACGTGCATGAGTTTCCGGAGAGACATTGACGGGGCCCCAGGGTCCCATTGGAAAGATGACCCGCTTTGCTACGTGTATTTAATATTCCCAAGCCCCTTCCTGCGTCCCTTTTCTCGGTGCTGGTCATCGGGCTGGCATGTTTGCCCAGCCATTCCGAAGACTGGCCCATGTGGCGTCATGACGCGAGCCGGAGCAACCACACATCGGAGGCGCTCTCCTCGGAACAGCACCTCCAGTGGAAGCGTCAATTACCACCGGTTGCACCGGCCTTCCACAAGGCGCGCCTCCAGTTCGACGGGGGCTACGAGCCCATTATTGCCGGGAACTCCCTTTTCGTCGCCCAGCCCGATGTCGATGCCGTCGTGTCCTACGCCTTGGATTCGGGTGAGGAGCAGTGGCGCTTTTATGCGGAGGGCCCCGTTCGCCTCGCCCCCGTGGCGTGGGAGGGAAATCTCTACGTCGGGTCCGATGATGGCAATCTCTATTGTCTCGACGCCATTACGGGCACCGAGCAGTGGAAGTTTCGCGCCGTGCCCGCCAGTCGGAAGATTTTCGGCAATGGCCGCCTCATCTCGGTGTGGCCCCTGCGCGGTGGTCCGGTCCTGGCAGACGGCACGATCTATTTCGCGGCGGGCGTGTGGCCCTTGGAAGGCGTCTTCGTCTACGCACTCGACGCAACAACGGGCGCGGTAAAGTGGGTGAACGATCGCTGTGGTTCCCTCTTTGGTCAGACGCCCCACGGTGGGCAGGCCATAGGTGGTCTCACACCCCAGGGCTATCTGCTCGTGAATGGCGACGACCTTGTGGTCCCCTGTGGCACAGCCAAACCCGCCACCTTAAACCGCCACACGGGAGAACTCATCGACTTCAAGCTTCCCGGCGAGGGGCGTGCGCCGGGCGGTTGGTTCATGATGGCAGATACCCAGGAAGCCCGGGATATCCGCCGGGGCATCGTTCAGTTTGATAGCGAGGTCAATCAAGACCTGCATGAAGACAAGCCCCAACCAGGCGACGGTGTGCCCGGCATTCGCCGTCAGCTTCGCGTTGGGGAGGTTACGATGTCGTATGGGGACGGAATAGACGGGGTCGAAGGCACCATTCATAGTATGGCGACGGCGGGGGGCCGTCTTGTCGTGACCACCCTGGAAGGGGCGATCTATTGCTTTGGCGACGGCCCTGCCGATCCACAGACCTACCCCATGGCCGCGCCCGCTGCAGAGGAATCGGCGCTTACTCCTTCCGTCACCGCTGCATTGGATGCCCTGAGCGTTAAGGAAGGATACGCCCTTGTTCTGGGTACGGATAACGAAGACGTGGCCCGTCAGCTGGCGGCCCATAGTGCGCTCCGCATTTTGGTTGCACTTCCCCAGGCAGAAGCAGCAGCGGGGGAGCTCCGCCGACAGTTGGACCAGGAAGGACTACTGAACAAGCCCATTTCCGTGCTGGAAGGTGACCTGCTTCAGTTGTCTCTGCCGCCCTATTTTGCCGACCTCATTGTGGTGGAGAATGAGGCCCTCGTCGATTGGAACGATGACAGTCTCGTTGCCGTGTATGCGTGCCTCCGGCCCTACGGCGGCGTGGCCTGTCTTCCCCTGTCCCCCGATCGGGATGGCGCCCTTCGAAGTGCCTTGGACGACGCCGGATACACCGAGGCAACCATAAAGCGCGACGGGGCGACGGTGTATATTCGCCGGGAGGGTGCCTTGCCGGGTTCGGTGGACTACACCAAAGACTGGACCGCGCCCGATGCCCTGGTTCGGGCGCCCCTGGGTATATTGTGGTATGACGACTCGGTCGCCCATTTTAAGCGTGCCCCCCAACCCTATATTCTCGGTGGCGTCATGGTGTCCCGGGATAAAGCGTGGACTGGCGAGCGGGTTACGGCGGGGCCGGTGAATCAATTGCAGGAAGACGGTACGGGGCGATTCGCCATCGGGGAGGCGCGGTTTACGGATGTCTACACCGGGCGCGTCATGACCGGCGAAGAGGCAGCGGCACGGATGGGCCCGGCACCGGAAGGGCCCAAGGAAGACTTCCGCCCGCCCTACCAATACCGTCCCCCCTATGTGGACGCCTACTATGCCGCGCACAAGGCCAAGGGGACCAATCCCGGCGTTTTTCCCTTTCTGGTGCCGCGGGAAAAGGGCGAAATGGTGAATCCCATCACGGGCGAGACCGAGACGCGGCGCTATGTAAAGAGCTATGGTTGCGACGGCGGCAATGACTATGGCCATTTAATTACCATGCGCTCGGCCACACCGGCCTTCTATGACAAGCGCATCGAGAGCGGAACCATCAACATCAGTGGTCCCCGTTCCGGCTGCACCAACAGTATTATTCCCGCCAACGGCGTCCTCAATATGCCCTACTTCTACGACGGCTGTGTGTGCAGTTATCCCCTGCCCACCGGCGCGTCGCTGGTCTCCATGCCCCAGACCTTTGAGCAATGGACGGCCTGGGGACCGGGTGCGGTTGGGCCTATGGCACGCATTGGCATTAACTTCGGCGCGCCCGGCGATCGCATGACCACGGCAGGCACGCTCTTCGTCGACTACCCCAGCGTGGGTGGGCCTTCTCCCGAAATTGGGATAACGACCGTGCCAGAAAATCCCAAATACTTTTATCACCACACGGTGTTCAGTGAAGGGGGTACGGGATGGCCCTGGGTCACGAGTTCCAGCGTGGAAGGCCTCACCTCCTTGCAGGTCACGGGACTTAAATCGGGTAACTTTACGGTCCGTCTTTATTTTGCCGAAGCCGAAGAGACTCCCGTCGGTGCCCGGGTTTTCAACGTGAAACTGCAAGGTGAAACGGTGTTGGAGCACTTCGACATCGTCGCCGATGGAGGTGGGACCCGGAAAGGGGTCGTGAAGGAGTTCACGGAGGTCGCCATTGACGGAAACTGCGAGATTACCCTCGAATCCGTGGAGGGGACAACCCTTCTCAGCGGTATCGAATTGGTGTTGGCTGGCCTGCCACTTGACCAGACCGTAGTCGCAACGCGATAGCGATCCGGGGGGTGTTTGTTTCGTATCGCAGCGTTGGATGCTACTATGCTTTCATCGAAAAATTCACTCAAGTTTTGGTCCCGGCTGACCGAGCCTGAATCCATGCAAGCGAATAGGCGGGTAGCTGATTTTCGGGCTACCTGCCACCCATGGCATTTTTAAAGGAGAACCCATGAAGAACCTTATTTGTAGAATGTTGGCGACCGTTGTCGTTTTGATCGCAATCGCGGGCTGCCAGAGTACAAACGCCGCTACCGGCGAGGTCAAACCTATCAAAGCGCTGCTTATTACCGGTGGGTGTTGCCATGATTACGATACCCAAACGAAGCTCCTGATAGCGGGCATTAAAAAATACGCCAATGTGGAGTTTGACGTCGTTCAGGAAGGCGAGGGCACCGAGCACGTTCATTCCGTTTTTAAGCAGGAAAACTGGACCCGTGGCTATGACGTGGTCATTCACAATGAGTGTTCCGCGGACGTGGGCGATGAAGTGGGCAATGCGGTGGCCAAGGAACATTTTGAATCGGGAACCGGCGCGGTAATGATTCATTGCGCCTTTCACACCTTCCGAAAAATGGAGGGGGATGCGTGGCGCGCCACCCTGGGCGCGACGTCCAAGCGGCACACCCACCAGAAACCCATCACCGTGACCTTCGACGAGCCAACCCATCCGATTCTGGCCGGAACGGAAGAATTCACCACGGGCGACGAAGAACTCTATATCATCGATAAGATATTTGAGCATTCCGTCCCGATTGCTACGGGCCACCAGGGGGAAAACGTTTATCCCCTCATGTTTGCCAATCAATACGGAAAGGCAAAAATATTCAGCGTCACCGTGGGACACAACACCGCTACCTTCGAAATTGAAGAGTGGATGCATATCGTGGCGAAGGGCCTGTTGTGGTCCTGCGATAAAATCAATGAAGACGGAACCGCTAAGGAAGGCTACGGCCCTCGGTAGCTTCGATGCGGAATACCTGTCCCGCCTTATCGCCAGACACCATGCTGTTCCAGGAAATGGATAGTAACGCCAGGAAAGACCGGCAATGAAGTTATACGCCATGCTATGTGTCGCCGCCACGCTCACGTTGGGCAGTGCAGCAACCGCCAACGAAAGCGCCCCCAGCGAAAAGCCCCGGGTGATCGTGTCCACCGACATCGGCGGCAGCGACCCCGATGACTTTCAGTCCATGGTCCACTATCTGGTCTATGCTGACCGCTTCGATACCGAAGGGCTCATCAGTTCGCCCCCCGACAAGGGGCGGGCAACCCATATTCTGGAAGCCATCGCGGCCTACGAAGGGGACTATCCGAATCTGCAACGCTGGTCCGCCGACTATCCCACGCCGGATGCCCTCCGGGCCGTGGTGTTGCAGGGAGCTATCGATCCCCAGCCGGACGAGACACCGGGGGACACCATCAGCGACGGGGCGCGCCATCTCATCGAGCGGGCCCACGCCAAAGACGCCCGCCCCCTCTATGTGTTGGTCTGGGGTTCCATCACCGACGTGGCCCAAGCGGTCCACGCCGAACCCAGCATCAAAAAGTCGCTGCGCATCTATTTCATCGGCTCCTGGAATACCTCGATGGACAAAAAGGCCCGGGCCTATCTCTTTAACCACCATCCAGACCTTTGGTTCATAGAAAGTGACACCACCTTCCGGGGTATGTATATGGGCGGCAATCAGGACGGCGATCTGGGGAACGTGACCTTTCCCCAAGCCCATATTAAGGGCCACGGCCACCTGGGCGACCTCTTTATGAGCCAGAAGGCGGACATCAAAATGGGCGATACACCCACCGTGCTCTACATGCTCCACGGCGACCCCAACACGCCTGAAGCCGAGCACTGGGGTGGCGCCTTCGTTCGCCCCGACCCGGAGAATCGGCCTACGTATTGGCACGACAACTCCGACCCCGCGTTGGCGGTGAAAGACAAGCGGGGTGCGGTCACGGTGAGCCGTTGGCGCGAAGACTTCCTCCGCGACTGGCAAACCCGTATGGAACGTCTGGTGGCGAAGAAATAGTGCCGGGGACTGCACGAATGGCGCTTACTTAAGCGTAATCGGTTCTATTTATTGGTC
>CAXBPH010000244.1:0-10542 GCA_963977445.1 uncultured bacterium
AGGCGAAGGCGAAGGCGAAGGCGAAGGCGAAGGATGCGGCACCGACAATTCCCATGTCGGTGAGGAAGCCGTATTAATTACCAATGCCCACAACGTTTCGGGCACGGCCCACATCGTCGACAACTGCACCATCGAAATCAGGAATTTCACCTACGACGGCGGTGGCATCAATGTGCGGGTCTACGGATTCGCCGAAAAGCCCTTTACGAACGGCGTTAACCTGTCTCCCGATGATATTCGGCGGGACGGTGGGTACAACAACGAAACCCTGACGGTATCTGTGCCAGACACGGTCGATTTGGATGCTATCCGCTATATCAGCATCTGGTGCGTGCCCGTCTCGGCAAGTTTCGGTGACGGACGCTTCGTTGCCCCCGGACAGGCCCTGGACGTGGCTGCACAGGCAACGGTCCTACTCGGTGCGTTTGCGAACTTGGATTTGGACAACAACGGAACATTGAGTTTTCTGGAGGCGTCCGCCGGACTTTCGGTCTTCGCCAACGCGGACTTCACTACCCTGGACCAAAACAGCGATGGTGAAATAACGGAGCAGGAACTCAATGCCGTAATCAACGAGGCGACCGGCAATACAGGGTGCGCTCTGCTCTCCAAGAACTCCATGCTTTCCGGCATCTTAGGCAGCGTCGCCGATTTATTCCTGCTGGGCTTCACCCTGCTCGTGCTCGGGGCTTATGGTGCACTTGGAAGACAGACGTCGTGAGTTTCTCGACTACTTCACCCCAATCGTGGCCGCCCACTCCTGAAAACTCTCTGTCATGCGACCAACGCGCTCTGGATACTCGGTAGCGCGGTCGCGAAGTTCTGTCCTGTCCTCCCGGAGATTATACAATTCCCAGGAGCCTCCTTTTCGCGCAACCAGTTTCCAATCGCCATCGCGTACTGCGCGATTGTCCATATGTTCCCAGAAAATTGGCCCATACTCCGCACGCTCCGTGTCCCGAAACAACCTGTCAAGACTTTTTCCCTGCTGCGGCAGGATGGGCTCATCGTTCACCCTCGTGGGATAGGTCGCCCCCGACAACGCGACACAGGTTGCCATAATATCCACCACATGGGCGGGACCGTGACGTAATGCGCCGCCCTCTTTAATGCCGGCAGGCCAGCGAGCCACCAGGGGTGTTGAGATACCCCCCTCATGGACCCAGTGCTTAAACATGCGGAAGGGGGTATTGCTGGCGTTGGCCCAGGATTGACCATAGCTCATGTAGCTGTCTACCTGGCCCGGCGGCACCCCATTGTTACGCCGGTCAAACCCCAGCGCGCCTCCTTCGTGACAGCCTCCATTGTCCGACAAGAACATGACCAGAGTATTGTCGCTTCTTCCACCTGCGTCGAGGGCAGCCAGGATGCGCCCGATACCCTGATCCATCACGTCAATCTGAGCCGCGTAGACCGCCATCTTCCGGTCCATGAGGGCCTTATCCTTTACGGAGTCCCAATCCGCCGCACCGTCATCCCGGAGAGAAAGTTTCCATGCGGGGTCGAGCAGACCCATTTTCACCATGCGGGCAAATCGCTCTTCCCGAAGTGCGTCCCACCCGTCCATGTATTTCCCCAGATAGCGCTGAACGACTTCCTCTGGGGCGTGTAGGGGCCAATGGGGTGCCGTATAGGCTACATAGAGAAAGAAAGGCTGCTCTTTGGCCGACGCAGCTTCAATATATTCGACCGAACGGTCCGATATGGCGTCTGTAAGATACCAATCCTCCTTGGGCGGCGTGTAGGCCTCCCCGTCGATGGCGAAACGCCGTGTCGTATCGTCGGACTTTCCTTTCTCCATGTCATAGTAATTCATTGCCCCACTCAATAGGCCGTAGTAGCGGTCAAAACCCCGGTCCACGGGCCAATGGGGCCGCTCTTCACCCACGTGCCACTTCCCGGCCATATAGGTTCCGTAGCCTGCCCCTTTAAGTACCTCGGCAATGGTTACACAGTGGTCGTTCAGATACCCTTGGTAAGGGCCCTTAGGATTAATGTCCCCCTTGCCATTAACCATGCCGCCCATGCCGGCCTGATGGGGATAGAGACCCGTGAGTAACGAGGCCCGGGTGGGACAGCACCGGGACGTATTGTAAAATTGGGTAAAACGCAGCCCTTCGGACGCCAGCTTGTCGATGTTTGGTGTATTTATCTCACTACCAAAGCACCCGATGTCGGAGTAGCCCATGTCGTCCGCCATAATGAGGACGATATTGGGCCGCTCGGCCGCCTGCACGACGGTCGCAAGTACCATGAGGGTCGCGGTAACCCAAAGCTTACAACAAGGCATGGTGCTATGCTCCTTTCAATTCCGTGGACTTGGTGAACGATGAGACGGCGTTGCGTTCAATTTGCCCAATCGGGCTTGGGAAAATAACGATGCTTACTGTATCGGGGATAGGTCTCGAAAATATCGCCCGCCCCCATTACGCGGGGATCACCCGACTCTTTCAGATACGCCGTCATCTCGTTCGCCAGTGCCGCCTTCACATCGGCATACGCCGGGTCATCGGCTAAGTTCTTCATACAGCCAGGATCATCGGCAATTTTAAACAGCTCTTCTGCCGGCCGGTGATCAACCGCTGCGTGGAAGAAGGGACCAATTTCTCCGTCCTCACGATGGGTAACCAGAAAGTCCAGACTTGGACACCCGTCAATGTCGTGATACGCGCCGTGCATGGGGCCGAGCACGGTCAGGTCATTTGGAGCTTCCGTCGTGCCATACTTTTGCGGCGCCCCGGCAGGCCAGCGTTCGGGATGGAAGTTCCGTACGTAGAGGTAGTCTCGGGTACGGAGGCCTCGCTGTGGGTAGCCCAACGTCTTGTAGCGCGACGAGGAATGACGTTCCCGGGCGCTATAGACCGCGGCCCGCTTGGGTTCAACAATCCCCGATCCGTCACCCGTCAGCATGGACAACAGGCTGGTCCCCGTCATGGGCGGGGCAGCGTATTTCTCACCCGGATGCTTCACACCCGTCGCTTCCAGGAAGGTGGGTGCCAGGTCGATAAGGCTCACCAGGTCCTCCACCGTACGCCCACCGCTCACCTTGTCACCCCAACGAATCGCCAGGGGCATGTGGACGCCAAATTCATACATATTGGCTTTGGCCCTGGGGAAGGACATGCCATTGTCTGAGGTCACCACGATGATGGTGTTATCGAGTTCCCCCGCTTCCTCCAAGAGGGCAATCATCTTCGCCAATTGCTGGTCAAACCACTCGATTTCGTAACAATAATCCAAAATGTCGCTGCGAATTTCCGGGGAGTCTGGCAAAAAGGGCGGCACCACCACGTCAGCCAGTTTCTTACCATGCTCCAGGCCGATACCCTCCTTAAAGGCCCGATGGGGCTCGTGTCCCCCATACCAGAAGGCAAAAGGCTGTCCCGGCTCGCGGGCGGCCATAAAATCAGCGAAGTTCTCCGCATAGTCCTTGTCGTGTATCCCCTCCTCCGTCTTCATCCGCTTTTCGTTCCACTCATCCCCAGCGGGATTCCGTTCGCGGCCAGAAATGCGCCAATCTCCCGGACCCCAGCCCTTGCCGGTAAATCCGACGCTATATCCCGCTGCCTCCAGGAGATCGGGATAGACAATAAACTTTTGTGAGAAGGAACTGGCGTGGGTGCCCGCATGTTCTAACTGCCAACAATAGCGCCCCGTGAGGAGTGCCGCCCGCGAGGGGCTGCATCCGGGTGATGCCGATATTGCGTGGGTAAAGTAAACCCCCTCATTGGCGATACGATCGAATGCCGGAGTTTCGATGGCCGGATAACCCGCCTTAGACGTGTGAAAATAGGATTGGTCATCCGAGATTGCCAGAAGTATGTTAGGACGTTCCGCCGCCGCGAAGGACACGGTGTAGAAGACGATCGCGCAGAGTCCAAGAATTGATTTCGTTCGTATCATTTGTCTCTCCCGATTGTGCCTCGCACCACGCCAGCCCTACCACATCACGATACTCTACCGGAGCCCCGACCATGGAATCCATTGCCCCTTAGAAGAGGTAGACGCCCAACAGCACAAGTACCGAAAGACAAACGATTGAAGCTAAAATGTCAGCTATGCCGTTGGAAACTCGCTGTCTTCGAGCTCTGTCACGAATTCGGTTGCCTTCGCCCATCGCCAGACGATACCGTAAAGGTTCTTGACACATTTCATTAGTGACCAGAGGGAAATTCACTTGCACGCCAATTCGTTCACCAGAAACCCTTCCAACGACCTTATATCGTCGTTGTCGGCCATATTCATTCTGGCTTCCATGTTGTTTGCGACGAATTTGGCCGCTGCGAAATTCGCTGCCAACGCCCAATTGCCTCCATTGCTTCAATTCAACGATGGCACCCCGGTAAACAACAAATCACAATGGCCGAAACGCCAAGAGGAAATCCGGGCATTAATGATAGACACCTTCACGGGAACATTCCCGGAAGCGGTGCCTGCGATCCTATCGTCCGAAATCCTTGAAACCCAAACACCCGATGATGGTTCGACCCGTCATCGCATTCGATTGACCTTTGACACGAAGAACCACGCCGCCTTCGAAATGTGGCTATGGCTGCCATCGGGCAATGGCCCCTTTCCGCTCCTGATGACAGCGCCCCGCTACTATCAGGTCGACTGGGCGGAGGATGCCCTGGCGCGGGGCTACATGGTGTGTCTCTACCCAGGCGTGGACAAGGACCACGGGGAGAAAAATTTCCCGGGATACGAATCGGTCTGGGAAAATTTTCGCGCTGCATATCCCGAGGCCACGTGGACGGAAATTTCCTGTAAGGGCTGGCTGGCGAGCCGTGCGCTGGATTACATTCTTGATCCCGGGCAGTCCTATCCCGTTGCCCACGATCAAGTCGGCATCATCGGCCACTCCCGCTATGGAAAACAATCCATGATAGCCGCCGCCTTCGACGAGCGTATCACCGCGGTGGTGGCCCGTAGTCCGGGTTCTCCCGCCTCTTGCCCATACCGTTTTACATCCCGTCATACTTTCATGGAAACGGTTCGCGATTATCCAGGCTCGTGGTTTCTCGGAAGCCTCAAGGAGTACTACGGGCGGGAAGATGAACTACCCATGGATGCCCACGGCTGGTATGCGCTCATCGCGCCACGGCCACTCATGATACACACGGCCCACCAGGATGGCTGTGAACCCACCTGGGCCGTGGAACAGGGATATCTCGAAGGAAGGCAGGTCTATTCCCTACTGGGCGCGCCGGAGAAATGCCGGGTTATCTACCGAAGTGGCTCCCATGATCCAATCACGCCAGCGCATCGTAGTAAGAACATGGACTGGTTTGACCTGGCTTTCGGGCGGGGCAACGGAAGCAGCGACGACTTCCCCGAGGTCTTTCTCCACCAGCTGGACTGGGACGGGTGGAAGCAGGCACAGACGCCCGAAGGATTAACGACACCCGAATCAAACGACGACCCGCGCGATAGAATCAACTGGCTCCTGGGCGATGTTCCGACGACGCTTACTTCCGATGGCAAGTCAAATTTCATCAGCCCGGAAGATTCCAAACGCATGGACCACGACCGTTGGGCGGCAAAGGACACAGCGCGTATACCCGTCAATTTTGGTGACGGGGTTCATGGTAACTTCTACTACAATCCTACGCGTACTGAACCCGCGCCGGTAGTCATATGGCTTCATCCCTTTTCCTATTCCACGGGCTACAACGAAGGCTACGGCGTTGAGGGAACCACCATCTATCACCGGCTGGCCCAGGAAGGCTATGCCGTCTTGGCCTTCGACCAGGTGGGCTTCGGACTCCGCTTGTTGGAAGGCACCGAATTCTACGACAACTTTCCCCAATGGTCCCGTCTGGGCCGTATGGTTCACGATGTGCGATCCGCAGTCGGCTTCGTAATCGACGGCAAGGGAGACGCGGCATCACCACTACCGAAATTGGATACAAAAAACGTCTTTCTCGTTGGCTATTCCATGGGCGGCATGCTTGGCCTGCACGCTGCCGCCTTGGATGAACGTATTTCGGGCGTTGCGTCTTTCTCTGGGTTCACCCCCTTCCGATACGATACCGATGAACGGAAGACCGGCGGTATACGTCGACTCTGGAAAGACCACGCACTACTACCGAAACTTGGTCTCTATCAGGGAGACGAAAAGGACATCCCCTACGACTACGAGGACCTCCTGGGCTTGATCGCACCCCGTCCCTGCCTGGTCGTCTCGCCACAGGACGATCGCACCGCCAACCTGACCGCTGTTTCCGAGTCGGTGGCCCGTGCACGTGTCCACCTCGGGGACAACAGTGAAAATCTGATTCACGAAACGCCGGACGACATCAATCGCTTTCAGCGGGACCAACAAGACCGCGTGCTTCGTTGGCTGTCGGAAAACCAAAAACATTAGAGAAAGAGGGTTCATGAGCCTTTATCGTCGCCAGTTTTTAAAATACAGCGCTGCCACCCTTGTCGCCACCACCATGACCAACGCCGTTTCGGCACCCGACAACGCCGGTCAAAAGCGCTTCTTCTTTACGTCTCAGGGAAAAACCGGGATGATGAACGCCGACGGGACGGGACTCCGCTACCTGGAATTCGACGTGCCGAACCAGGCCACCTGGCAACCCGGAGGCTTTTTCCCCGATGGCCATCGGGTCATCATGCTGAGCATGGAGCCCCGCCTCGACGGCCCTGGAAAACCCTTCGAAGAGTATTACCACAAGACACCAACCCACATCTGGATTCACGACCTCGACACGGGCTCCCTGGAAGAAATTGCGACCAAAGAACGGCTGGCCCCATTCCAGACGCCCCAACTCCTCCTCGCCGACGGGCGCATGCTTATTCAGGTCATTCGGGACAAAGTCGCCCAGACCTTCAGTATCAATCTCGACGGCAGCGATCCCCAACCCTTCACCCAACCCGGCGAAGGCATGCCCTACGGTCTCAGCCTGAGCCCCGATGGCAAACGCGTGGCCTATCACCTGGCCGGCCCGCGGGGCTACGAGATTCAAACCGCCGATGTGGATGGCAGCAACAGAGCCTTGGTCGCCCAACGTGACGGCCATCTCTATTTCGGGCCCAACTGGTCGCCCGACGGTGAATGGCTCATATTCCAGGATTGCATCTCTGGCGACGAGCCCGGCCACGACTGGGCCGACCTCGTGCTGAGTCGTCCCGTTGGCAGTGACCAGCGCCTCTTGACCGAGGGTGCCCCACTCTGGTTCGCGGCCACCTATGGCATGCCGGGCAATCGTAGTGGTGGATCCAATGTACCCATCTGGTCGAAGGATGGGACCATTCTCTTTAGTCGACGACTGCCCGACTCGAAGGTGCCTTGGGAATTCCAACAGGATCGGCCAGACGTGGACCACTTCAACCGAGACTTCAAGCCGGAGGCAGCACAAGGCGGCACGGAAATCTGTCGCATAGATCCGAAGACCGGCTCGGTGACTCGGATTACCCATTCCGAGCCGCCCGTGTGGGATTTTAGAAACGCCGAGTCCACCGACGGAATGAGCATACTTTTCTGCCGCGCGGATACCGGCGGCTCTCCTGGACTCTGGATCTGCGATGCCGATGGTGCGAACGCCCGTCTGCTCACCCGGGGGGTAGACGACCTTGGTGCCGATCATCCCCGCTGGATTCCATAACGCCCTCATCCTACTGCCTTCACTACATGCTCAGGGAGATAAAGAACCGATGCGACAATTCGCCTTTTCCATCGTGATTGCATTGCTCACGTTCTCTACATCCGCCACAAGTGGTACGACCACAATAACCGAAAACAAGCCTATGCCAATACACATCGGCGCAGCCACGACCACCATTACTCCCCCGGTAGGGAGTTGGCAGCAGGGCGCGGGCATCGCCAAGAAAGGTGAATACATCCGCGACGAGTTGGAGGCCAATGTGCTCTATCTCACCGATGGCGTGACGCCCCTGCTCATTTTCAGTTGCGACCTCGTCGGACAACCCAGGCGCCTCCCCGTCAGGTGATTATCACCTGTACCCACACCCATTCCGGGCCCTCACTCCTCAAAACCAATTATCACATGCCTGTTGACCGGGACTATCTCGACACGTTGCAGCCCAAGCTGGTTACAATCGCGAAAGAAGCGGTCGCCAACGCGCAGCCGGGCAAACTGGGCTGGGGACAGGGTACGGCACAGATTGGCTACAACCGCCGGGTTTGCTGGGAAGATGGCACCCACTCCATGCATGGCGACACAAGCCGGGAGGACTTTGCCGGCCTGGAAGGCCCCGATGACCCCGCCCACCTTGCCCTGTTCGCCGCCGATAGTGAAAACAACCCTATCGCGGTGCTCTATCACAACACTTCTCACCCCACGAATTTCTATGCGGCCGGACTCTTCTCGGCGGACTATCCCGATGAAGCCAGGAAGATTCTGCGCGAAGAGCTGGGGACCATTCCCGTGCTCTATCTGAACGGTGCCCAGGGCGACATCAATATGAACAATCTACTGGAACCCAAAAAAGAGGATCGTGAGGAGCGGCTGAAACGTCTTGGTCGAATGCTCGCGGAAGAAACCCTCCGTCTCTATGAAAACGTCACCTACCACGAAGAGGTCCAACTCGGCCATGAGGTGGAGGACTTGCAAATCGGGGTCCGCCTGCCCGATGCGGAGGCCGTGGCGAAGGCCCAATCGGTACTCTCTCGGGTGGATTCCGGAGAGAACATTGCTGGCATGGACCTCATCCTCGCCTTCGGCACGGTCCACCTCCAAGAGACCTATGGAGACAACCCGGTCGACACCCTGCCGGTCCACGCGATTCGCATCGGCGATGTGGCCCTGGTAACACAGCCCTGTGAGCTCTATTGCCAGTTTGGACTCGACATTAAACGGCGAAGCCCTGCGGGCATTACGGCCGTCGTTGGGCTGGCCGATGGATACTGCGGCTATTGTCCCACCATCGCGGGCGTGCTCGGTGGCGGCTATTCGGGACAACCCATCAGTTGGACCCGTCTGGAGCCTTTTGCAGGCTATCGAATTGTGGAAGCGGCGGGCCCTATGCTGAATCATCTCTGGCGAAACTAAAAACGCCTAGCCAGGCGAAATCACAAATAGAAAGAAGGTATTACCATGGAAAAAATTAAGCGACGCGGATTTTTCGGGCTCTTTGGAAAGGGCGCGGCCAGTGCGGTTCTTCTCGGGGTAACCGGTGCCACCCCGCCTGTAAGCGCGGCTGAAAAGGCCGCCAGTCCTGAAAAACTGACTACCGATCGGGAAGATGGACGATTCGTGGACACGGCAGGATTCATTCAATCCTACATGAAAAACAATCCGCCCAAACTGGCCTTCGACCCGGCTATGAAGGCAGAAGATTTTCCTGTCTGGCAACAGCAAATTCGCGAAAAAATGCTCGAACTGATGGCATTTCCTGACGTTTCAGACTGTCCGCCCCCCAAGCGCATCTGGAAACGGGATAAGGATGGCTATGAACTACAACGGTGGGAAGCCTATCCCGAACCCGGTTG
Organism: uncultured bacterium; assembly: GCA_963977445.1. Taxonomy (GTDB): domain Bacteria; phylum Hydrogenedentota; class Hydrogenedentia; order Hydrogenedentales; family JAEUWI01; genus JAEUWI01. The sequence goes on from CAXBPH010000244.1 coordinate 9,461, forward strand.
TGTCGTCCCTTTTCTCCTCCTCGTCCCCACGGGGGCCCGTTCCGGTTCTCCCGCGCCGGCCGTCATGTGCTTCCCGGGCTCCGGACATAGCAAAGAAGCCCTGGCGGGCGAGCCGGAACTGGACGGTTCCAAACCCAAGCCCGGAACGGAATGGAAATGGGAGGACAACCGTATGGCCCTCCATTTTGTAAAACAGGGCTACATCGCCTGCGCCGTGGACAACCCCGCCCGGTGTGAAGCGTCCAGTCCGGTGCGGAACTTCCTGGATGTCTCGGCCTGCGCGATCTGGACGGGCCGAAGCTATCTTGGCATCTCTGTTTTTCAAAAGGCCCACATCCTGGAATGGCTGGTCGAGCAACCCATGGTTGATGCCAAGCGCGTTGCGACGTGCGGCCACTCCCTGGGCTCCGACCCGGCAGATGCCTTAGGCCTGCTCTATCCCGACAAGGTTGCTGCCGTTATCCACAACGATTTCTGCTGTGACTGGCGTGAACGGGCAATCGCGCTCAACGCCTACCCCGGCGGCCTCCATCACAATGTACCGGGAATGTTTGCCTGGTATGACGCGCCCGATCTCCAGGCCGCACTGGCACCACGCCCTCTCCTCTTTACAGAAGGCGGACGCACGCCCCAACTTAACCACATCCGTGCCGCCTATGCTTTGACCCACGCCGGAGAGAACGTTGAAGTACAGTACTACAAAAAATATGCGACGCCGGAGCAGCGTCCGAAAGACACAGCTCCAATCGAAGAGGGCATCACGATGGAGGAATACTTTGAGTATGCCAACGTAGATCCCGAATTCCATTGTTTTCGGCCAACCCGTGCTCTGCCGTGGCTGAAAAAGATATTCGCACAAATCGAAAGCTAGTAATTCTCTGCATTGCAGCCGACGTACTTTGGGTCAACGTTCTGGATTCCCCCTTTGCGGGGCTGTCGTTTTAATACGCGGAGCTCGAATAAAGCCTACCAACCTGTATTGGCGCCACAACGTCATTCCCGCGCAAGCGAGAAGCCAGTAGGTATACACGGTTTCTGTGTTCGCGTTACTGGATCTCCGCCTTCGCGGAGATGACGGCAAC
>CAXBPH010000245.1:0-10499 GCA_963977445.1 uncultured bacterium
ATCCAATACGGTCGCCTTAACTACTCACGTTATTTTTGGAAGTCCCCGAAGGCGGGAATCCAGTAGGTATGCTCGGTTTCTGTGTTCGCGTTACTGGATCTCCGCCTTCGCGGAGATGACGGCACCGTGCTTTCATTCTGTGCGGTAGGCGGCGTTGAGTAAATCAACAGCCCCGTTCAAGGGGATACGATTCAAATTCCACCCCCAATCGAACGTGCAGGTCAATCTTGTTGCGCCGGTCGGAATACTTGGATCGTGCGTCCGGATTTGACACACTAGACGCTATAAACGAATCGAACGCATTACGCCCGTGGAATCAGGTAGAATACGTATCCTATGAAACTAATCCATACTGCTGATATTGGTCTGGACCGCTGTTTTGCGGACCAGGCACTTCCGCCCCATGTGGGCCAAGAGAGCCGCGCCTACCTGCGGTCAATCGTGCAAATAATACTGGATAGGGCCCAGGCCTGGTCGGCCGACGGCGTGTTGATTGCCGGTAACCTTTTTGATGTGAATCGCGTCGAACGGGATACGGTCAGCTTTCTTCGGGAAGCGTTTGCCGCTATCGCGCCGATTCCCATCTTCATAAGTCCGGGCAGCAGCGATCCGTGCGTGCTCGCCTCGCCCTACCTGACGGAATTGTGGCCGGAAAACGTCCATATTTTTTCCAAACCCACGGTCACGTCGATGCAACTCGGCCCGCTTACCGTGTTTGGCTTTGGACACAATGGACCGGATGTCGCACTTCAACCCTTCGACAATTTTGAACGAGCTGAATCGGTCGGCCCCCATCTGGTGCTGGCGTCGGCACGGGCAACGTATCTGGACGACCCGGAAAATGCTGCCCCGACCACCATTGCGCTCGAGTCCCTGGCCCACCCGGAACTGGCCTATGTGGCCCTGGGCGGTCATCCCACCGTCCAATCGGTCGGCGATTCCCAAGGTGTTGCGGCCTGGTATCCCGGTACCCCCGCCGCCATGCACTACAGCGCGACGGGGCCCCATCACTACCTCGAAATTACGATACCAGGCGCGGAAGCCCTACGGGTGGATACCATCCCCGTTTCCATGGGTCGTTTTTTTCGAATGACGGTAGACTGCACCGATCTCAGCAGCGGCCAGGCCCTCATCGATGTAATTCGACCACACCTGATTGCCGAAGAAGACCGCCAATGTGCGCAAATTATCCTGGAGGGTGCTCTGCTGCCCGAGATTTACGATGAGATGACCAGTGTGCGTGATGTCCTTGCCGAAAACGTAGGATATCTCGACCTGGTAGATCATTGCTTTGTGGCCGAAAACTTCGAGGTCCTGGCCAAGCTTGAGACCAGTCTCGGTGCCTTTGTCGCACGCATCACGCGCGAAATTGATGATGCGCCCGACGCCACCCGACGGGCGGCCCTCTGTCGCAGTCGGGATTTGGCCCTGTGCGCCTATCGTGGCCAGCATTTGCCCATACGCGCGGCACAGGGAGACTGATCATGCGGATTCGCACCATCAATATGAAGGGCTACGGCCGCTTCAGCGAAAAAACGATCCAGTTTGCGCCGGGGCTGCAGATCGTCGTGGGCCCGAATGAACGGGGTAAGTCCACGATTCGCGCCTTTATCGCCGATATGCTCTTTGGCCAGAAGGTCAACGATACCCAGCGGGTTTTTGAAGAGTCCAACGAGTTGCGTAAGCCCTGGACCGAGACCGGCGAGTACGGTGGTTCCCTGGAATACGACTTGGATGACGGTAGTTCCTTCGAGGTGGTCCGTAATTTCGACAAGGACCACGATTCCATTTCGGTCATCGACCGGGCCAGCGGCGAAGATGTGACGGGCCAGTTCGAGCGTTTTCGCAACCGGGAGCTGGATTTTGCCCGGAAACATCTTGGGCTGAGTAAAGAAGTTTTTCTGAACGCAGCGACCATCTCCCATGTAAGTCTCGACGACCTGGGAGACAACGAGGCCCTCGATCAGATCCGCGAAAAGATTCTGGCCCTCACCGATTCTGGCGGCGGTAGTGGCACCGTGGAAGGGGCCATGCGCCTCCTCAGTGAGCGGGTGGCCGCCATTGGTACTTCCGGTGCAAAGAATAAACCCCTGGCCCAGGCGCGGAAGACGCTCCATGCCCTGGAGCTGGAGTATCAGGAAGTGCTGGAACGGCGCGATGCCACCACCACCCTCGCGCTGGAACGCAAATCTCTCGTAGAGCACTGTCAGGCCCTCCGCAAAGAACGTAAGGCCGCAGAAGCTGCCCTCCGTACCCTGGAGCGGCACGACGAACAGGCCCGCCTGGCCGAGGCCCGCCAACTGCAGGCATCGATAGATGAGGCCACGCAGCAGTGTCTCGCCTTGAGTCATGTCCGTGAAATACCCATGGATCGTGATGCAGAGATGCGCGCCAATGAAGATGCCGTCCGGGCTGCGGAGCGACAGCTGGAACTTACCGAGTCCCAGAAGCACACCCTCCTTGAACGACTGAAGGCCGAGACCGGTAGTGAGGGGGGCGTGCTTACCCAGACGGCCCCCGAGTTTCCCGCCGCCCTGGAGCAGCGCCTCAACGAAATCCAGGCAACCCGTGCCCAGCGTGCAGAGCGGATCTTGGAAACGGAGGCCCTCGTCAAAGCGGCCAAAGACCGGATGGAAGAGGTGCAGCGTCAGCTGACGGAATTGCCCGACTTCAGCCGTTTGGCCGCCGACCCGGTGGAATGGTTGAGCCAGCTCGCCAGCTCCTTTGCCGTCGCACTGCGAGCCCGCAATGAAGAATGCTCGCTCCGGGAGACCCTTCAGCAGGAAGTCGCCTCGCTCATCAAAAAGAATGCACCCTACGCCGAGCTGTTTCACGGCCGTGAAGATTTTCCCGAGCTTGCACGGGAATACGCCCTTCAACTCCGATTGCACGAGAGCCAGAAGGAGCAGCATGCCGGAACGCTGCATACCCTGCAGGGCACCTTCGCCGAACTTCAGGGAGAATCCAGAGCATTTTTGCCCATCGGTGGTGCCTGTTTCGGGGTGGCCCTGATTACCGGCTACCTGCATTTTTTTACCGAGTTTGGCGACACCATGGTCATTGCCCTGGTGGCCAGTGTGGTTGGTATCATTTTTCTTGCCATGTGGGCCACGCAGCGTAGTCATATGCGCCGCCTTGCGGACCGTATAGAAGACGCCCGCGAAGCCGTCGACTCCGTGGCGAAAGCCTCGGGTAATCTGAGCCTCACCGCCATCGACGACATGCTGCGTGCCTCGAATAGCAGCTCCATCCGTGAGCTTGAAGCGCTCCACGACCAATTCCGTACCATCGAGATGGAGCTCAAACTTCGTCGCGAAGCCCTGGTTTCCCAGGAAGAAAAGGCCGAGGAAGCGGAAGAGCGTATTCCGCTCTTGCTGGAACGTTTCCGGGAGACCTTCCTGAAGGCCGGAGAAGAGATTGCCAATGAGAATGACGTGCAGGATGCCTCCGGTCGCGCCATTGCACGCTACCAGGAGTATCGCGAAACGAAACGTCGGTCCTCCACGAATCGCTCGGTCCAGGAACGGCACGAATCAGAATTGAAGCGCCTGCGCACCCTGGCCGCCCAGGCCGATGGCGAGTGGGAGTCCCTCGAAGCGGAAGCCCGCGAATTCGTCACCCAGCATGGCCTGGCCGATTCGGGCAGCTACGAGACGGTCCAGGAGGCCATCGTAGCCTATCGCAATGCCTTCGCCCAGAATCGGGAAATCCGAGGACGTCAGGATTTGCTGGGGGAAAACCTCCGCGATCTGGAACGACAGGTCGATCGGGAGCGTAAAGGCCTGGAAGAATGCCGGGCCAAGCGTTCGGCCGCGTTTAAACCTTTCGGCATCAATTCCATGGATGGATGGAGCGACCTCATGACCGAGGCGGTCACCTACCAGCAACGGGCTGAAGAGCGGCGTAAGCTGGAAGACGAGCTGTCTGCCAAGCTCGGGAAAGACTCCCTCGCCTCGTTGGGAGCCCGGGTAGAGGCGGCTGGTGAATTGGAATCCCGCCCGGAAACGACACGGGAAGCCCTGCGGGAGACCATCGACGCCCTGAACGACGTCCTGGAGACCGAGACCGACCGGGAACATGCCCTCCATCTCAAATTGACGGCCCAGAGCAACGGCGTGCGCCCTGTGAATGAATTGGAAGAAGAACAGGCCGTTTTGCGGAATAAAATTCGCGCCCTGGAGGCCGAAGGGGACGCCACCAGTTATGCCATGGCGCTGATTGAAGACGTGGCTCGGGATACGCACGCCTACATGGCACCGCGTTTGGCCGAAGAGGCCAGCCAGATTCTGAAGAAAATTACGGCCGGTACCTACAACGAAATTTCCCTTGGTCGGGACCTGAGCGTTCGTATCCGGATTCCAGAAACCCAACGCCTTCATGACGCCCCGGAAAAGTCCCTGAGCAAGGGCACGGTCGACCAGATCTATCTCGCACTGCGCCTGGCCTTTGTGCAAAGTCTGAACGCCAGCGGCGAAGGCATTCCCATGCTGCTGGACGATCCCTTTGCCAACTACGACGATGCACGGCTGGCAATGACGATGGGGCTGATTAGCGATTTGGTCGGACGGAACCAGGTCGTGTTGTTCACCTGCCGTGAAGACGTTGTAGCGGCGGCGGAAGCCCATCACGCCGCCATAATTCGCCTGTAATTCTTCAAGCCCCAAGCCCAGACAGTGTTCTTATGTGTCGGCTTGCGTCTGTTTGTCTGTAAATCTAAGGGCTATTGGAGGGGTTGTGATGTGACGGGCCGCCTGTAAATTAGACAATCAGAACTTGCCGAAACGGTGGCGCTGTGGTAGAATTGGATTGGTCAGCGCCACATGTGGCGTTTCTCCTTCCGCGGAGGTCTGGTGCGATTGTCGTGTCAGGCCTCTTTTTATTGCCTGATCCTATCGGGCCGGGACGACTACTTCCCGATGCAGAAGGCCCCGAATATTTTCCCCAGGATATCGTCGGGAGTCGTTTCTCCCGTGATTTCACCCAGCGCCTGGAGGGCATCCTGAAGTTCTATCGCCAGGAATTCGGGGGAGAGGGTCATGTCCGCAAGAAAAAGCGCCAGACAGCCTTCTGCACGCCGTAAACTGTCTTTCTGGTGGGCCCGATTGATCAACGCCTCATCGGCGGCAATATTCACGCCGCCAAGTAACAGGTCCGCCAGCGTCTTTTCCAGAACATCCAGACCCAGTCCGGTGTGGGCCGAGAGCGAGAGCGTGGCCGTCCCGTCTGCCGTCCAGTCGGGCCGCTGCGGGTTTGGAGCCAAATCGGCCTTATTGAGGACAACGACGATAGGAATCTCCAGGGCGCGGAGTTCCTGGAAGAGGGGCTCATCTTCCGGGTGGGGGGGCACCGCACCATCGAGGACCAACAGGGCCAATTGGGCAGACTGAAGGGTTTCCCGAGCAATACGTACCCCGATTTGCTCTACTTCGTCCTCGGATTCACGGACACCGGCCGTATCGACCAGTTTCACTGGGATACCGCCCAGCGTAATATATTCTTCAATGCGATCCCGTGTCGTACCTGCGTGTGCAGAAACAATAGCGCGGGCATCCCGCAGCAAGAGATTGAAGAGACTCGACTTGCCCACATTGGGGCGACCGGCGATAACCAGGGTCGCACCCTCACGGAGGAGTCGTCCCGCATCACTCTTCTGCAACATGTCGACCATGGAGGCATGGGCATCCCGCGCGGCCGTCATGAGGGATTCATCAATCAGATCGGGCAAATCGTCTTCCGGAAAATCCACCGCCGCGTCAACACGGGCCAGCAGGGCCAGCACCGTTTCGGTCATGTCATGGATCTGCCGGGACAGGGTGCCACTGGCCGCCGCGTTGGCGGCCTGCAGGTTGGCCCGGGTTCGGGCTTGAATCTGGTCGATGACGGCTTCCGCCTGGACCAGATCGATGCGACCATTGAGAAAGGCACGAAGCGTAAACTCGCCGGGCCCCGCCAATCGGGCACCTTCCTGCAGAAGGGTTTCCAGAATGGCATTGAGGGGGCCGGCCCCGCCGTGGCCGTTAATTTCCACCACGTCTTCGCGCGTATAGCTGTGGGGACCCCGCATGAGCACGCAGAGTACTTCGTCCACCACGTTTCCGGCGGGCGTAACCACGTGACCGTGGAAAACCTGCTGACCCGGCGTGTCCAGGGACTTGCCGCGAGACGAGCGAAAGACCCGACGCGTGATAGCGAGGGCGTTCGGGCCACTTAAACGAACAATCCCCACACCACCTTCACCAGGCGGTGTGGAGATTGCAACAATGGTATCGTCGGTATTAGTCACCAAACGTGCCTACATCAATGTCCTGCTCGTTGCCGCGCTTCTGGCCACCACGGGAATCCTGGGACCGGTCACGTCCGCCACGACGGCGTCCACCGCGATTGTTGCGGTTATTACGTCCTCGTTCTGGCTGTGGTGCACCTTTGGGGCTGATAACCACACTGCGGTAGAGGGAGTCGCCGAGGCTGAAGGTGCGAATGTCATCGTCTTCCTGCAGGGCAAGGTGAATGATACGACGTTCCTGGGGACTCAAGGGCTTCAGGCGCATATTGCGCTGCGATTCCTTGGCCCGTTCCGCCATGGACCGTGCCATATCCTGCAGGGATTCGCGACGGCGATCCACATAGCCTTCCACATCCACGACCAGACGTTCCGTATTTTCATTCGTGTCACCACGGGAGATCATACGGTTGATCAGATACTGCATGGCGCTGAGGTTGCGACCCTTCCGTCCAATAAGGATGGCACTGTCTTCGGAGGAGACGTTCAGCCTGGCGCTGCCGTCGTCCGAACGGGTAAAAGTGGCCTTGGCCTCAATACCCATCTGGGTGATAATTTCTTCCAGCAGGGACGCCGCTTCGCTGCCCTGGGCATCGGTAATGGGTTCGATAATATCCGCAACGAGACCCTCTTCCTGTGGGGCCTTGGCCTGCACAGGAGTTTCATCATTTTCTGCGCGGGGTGTGGTCTCGCGTTCGGGACGGGCATCACGATCGCCGCGATTGCGTGCGCCGCGACTACGTGGGGTTTCACCCGTCTTACGTGTAGTGTCGCGATCGCCACGTTCGCCACGATTTCCACGGGGCCGTTCGCTGCTGGTGCTGGTTGATTCGGCGGACTGCTCTTCGCTGTTGGTGTTTTCCGTGCGGGGGGTGCGACCACGATTGTTGCGGTCATTGCGGCCTTTGCCATCGCGATTGTTGCGGCCCCGGCCTTCCCGTTCTCCCGTTTTTTCCTTGGTCTGGCCCTCGGTCTCGCTGCTGGTTTCCTTGCGCTCGCCCCGTGCGCCACGGTCCTGATTCCGACCGCCCCGGCCCCGGGTGTTGCGGCGGGGTCGTTCTTCTTCCGCCTCATTGCGTTGTGGATCGTCGGGCATATTTTCGACGACCAGTCGCACTTTTACCGGGCGGGAACCAAAACCAAAAAGCCCCTTACTTCCTTCATCCAGAACTTCAATCTTGTCGACTTCGTACATCTCGACGCCAAGATCTTTCAATGCGCTCTGAATGGCCTCCTCGCGCGTCTTTGCGCTCGCCTCCACTTGCTTCATAAGAGTTTTTCTCCTGGCGGGCCTTCGCCCGCGTTACGTTGACGGCGCCGGCTACCCGCCATGATGTCTACGCTCCGTGTCATTGGTCCTGACCCTTCCCCGGACGCCCCTTCTTCTTCTCCCGGCGTTGTTCCTTCGCCATTTCGCGCTTGCGCGCCTGCGCTGCTGCATAGAAGTGCCTGGGCTTGGATTTTGCGCCCGATTTCCCCTTCTGCACAGCACCCGGCTTGGCTTTGAGTTCTTCGTCGCTCACATGTATGAAATAATTCTGTACGATGCCCAGCACCGTACTGGTCAGGATGTAGAGATTCAGGCCTGAGGCCATGTTGTAACAAATGACGCTGAAAATTACCGGCATAAACGTCATCATCATTTTCTGCTGCGGATTCTGCACCGGACCCGACGTGGGCATGAGCTTGGTGCTGGCGACCATCGCCACGCCCATGAGTATGGGCAGCAGATTGAAGGTGTCAATACCATTCGCCATAAACGGAACAGGAATGGTGAAGGGGAGGTCAAAGAGTCCGTCGGGTTTGGACAGGTCCGTAATCCACCCGGCAAAGGGGGCACCACGGAATTCAAAGGCCGTCGCATAAACGCGATAGAGCGCGATGAACACGGGTGTTTGCAACAGCATGGGCATGCAGCCACCCAGTGGGTTAACGCCGCGCTCTTTGTAGAGCTGCATCATGCGCTTCTGCATTTCCTGCTGATCTTCGCCCACTTCCTTTTTGATTTCTTCCATTTGGGGGGCGAGCTTCTGCATCTTCTTCATGCTCTTCATGCCCTTGAGGGTCAAGGGGAACATGGCAGAACGAACCAGAATGGTCAGGAAGATAATGGCGAAACCGTAGTTGGCCATGATGTTGCCATAGAACCAGTTCACCACGAAGAGCATGCCCTTGGCGAAAGTGTCCATGAAGCTGAACATGGTGAAGAATTGAAGCACCGTATTCAGTCCCGGCCACGCGGCAGCCAGGCTGGCTCCCTGAACGGGTCCCATATAGAGCTTGAAATTCCGTGTTTCGGTGGCGCCCGCAGCGACTTCCATCCGGGGCACGTCCAGGGCTACCTGGAAGTTCTTGGGGAGGCCATCGGCCCAGCCGCGGGCCTCTTCGTAGTCCGCCTTCATGGCAACCACGAAATAGGCACTCTTAATGGCCAGCCATTTGGGCGAAGGCATGACCTTGGCCGGTGTGCCATCTTCCGCCGGTTCCAACTTGGAGGTGGCAAAGTGAATATTGGTTTCGTCTTCCCGCCAGACAAGCTCCTGGTGAGACATGCGATTGTCTTCGTCGCCGGAATGAACATCGGGGGACCAGACGAGGGAGAAACTTGGCTCCGCATTGTCGAGGCCCAGGCGGCGGGACTCGGTGCCTGTGTTTGTGAAAGCTACGGCAAGCTGCACCACATTGGGGTGCTCTGCAGAGATGGTAAAGGTCTTGGTGATAGTGGCAAACAGGGGATCGGGTAGCTCGATGGTGAATTGCAGCGAATTACCATCCGACGTGGGAACTTCGGTCCAGCGGAGGTGATCCAGATGATCGGCCAGGTAGCTGGCCTGGAATTGCAGGCCCATGGGGTAGCTGGCTACATCTTCCCGGACATCGCCTTCCAGCAGCGGTACCAAGGGTTGGGGCTCACCATGTTCTACCAGGACCGTGCCCTGCTTCAGGCGGGCGCCCACATCCGTAAATTCAAGATCGAGGTGACTGCTGTGGAGGGCGTAGGTGTTGGCCGGGGCCACATCGGGATCGAAGGCCAGGGCAGCAATCTTAGCGGCGAGGTTTGCAGCGTCATCGGGCGTGTCGGCCGAGGCCGTACTCTTTTCTGCCGCAATCAGACTCTCGACTTGTTGCGTAAACGCAGAAACAGGAGGCGCTTCGTCGGGCGTCGCCGACTGCTCAATGGCCGTCGGCTCGGTCCTCGCTTCCTGGCGCACTGGAGCCTGCGGGGGGAACAAATACAGATAGAGGAAAACAAGAACGGTCATCAGCACAATGGCTATCGTGTGATTCCGTTGCATATCTTTGTCGCGTTGATGATCACCCAGCAACGTAGCATTCTCCTGGCCATAACAGCGCAAAACAGACGTCGTGCACTCAGGCTGATGTTGTGTTGGATGGTCCTGGATCCTCGGGGACGCGGCGGGGGACTTCGTCCACACCACCGGGAGAGAGAGGATTGCATCGTGCGATTCGCCAACAGGCATAACATAGCCCACGAATTGCACCATGAATCTGCAGTGCCTCAACGGCATACTGGGAACAGGAGGGATAAAATCGGCAATTCTGGCCGAGCATAGGGGATAGCCAGCGCTGGTAAAGACGGATGCAGGCTATCAATGCCCTAGCCATTCAATACACCGCCCTTTTGCAATAATTGCTTCATGGCGAGTACACATTCGGCGTAGTTTATAGAAGCTGCGGCCGGCCTAGCGACGACAACAACCTGACAGGGTTCGACCAGATAAGAGCGGTGGGTACGATAGAATTCACGAAGATACCGTTTAACACGATTTCGTGTGACCGCCTTGCCGACCTTACGCGAAACCGCCAGGCCCATTTTGCTCCCTTGTTGTTCCTGCGCGGCCAGATAACAGACAAAATAGCGATCTACGACCTTGCGGCTATTCGAAAATACAGCCGAATATTCAGATTTTTTCCGTATTCGATCCGCAGGAATAAATGTATAGCCACGTTGACGCGTTGATGTAGAATCTTGGATTGCGTCGGGCGCTGCGGAGTGGTCCGGCTTGGGGTCGCTTGCCTGGTCTGCCTGGTCCTGCACTACAGGATCATCACATTCAATTATACGGTAAGGCTCTTACGACCCCTACGACGACGATTATTAATGACGCGACGACCATTTTTGGTGGCCATACGTGAACGAAATCCGTGGGTCCGCTTCCGCTTGATGTTGGGTTTTCCCCGGTGCGCGTGATATACT
>CAXBPH010000246.1:0-10456 GCA_963977445.1 uncultured bacterium
CAAGAATGCCCCCGTCGTAGTTTTGAATCTGGGCCAGATCACTGGGCAAGTTGCCCACGTGGGTCTGTTCGACGAGGATGCCTTCCCGGCTCAGGGCATCGTAGAGTTGGGTGCTTGTATCGTCGGGGCCACTGACATAGAGTACACGGGGTTCCCCATGGACGGTCGTGAAGGCCCGGCCCACGTTATTCTCGCGGACGCTGTCTTGCTCGGCATCGACCCGCACTTCGTATTCGAAGAAACCGGCCTCTGCCGCTTCCTGGGTCAGCACAAAGACATTGTCCCCGGCCTTCAGTTGAACCGGCTGGGGAGCGAGCATCTGGCGGTCACTTCCCGTGCGCCGCAAGACATTTAGATTTGCGGGACCGGCTTCATCGGCGTGAACGACGATACGCAGCTGAAAGGGCTCTTCCGTGTTGGCCTGCTGGGGCGTACTGACTTCCTGAATCCGGACTTCGCTGGGGCGCTCCATTTGCACGGGCACGACATCTATCGCGATGCCATCGGCCTGGGCGAGTTTAATGTCTTCGAGGGCCGCCCCCTGGGTTTCGTTGCCATCGCTGAACAATACGATGCGGCGCATATACCCTTGGGGAAAAGCCGCCATCGCCAGGCGTACGGCGGCCGCCACGTCGGTCTGTTCACCACTGACGAAGGACTGGATGGTGCCGAGATCGAGCGTCTCGGCCACGTCAAGCTCGATACTGGCGTCCTCACCGAATACGATGACCCCGGTTTCGTCATCCTCCGTCATGAAGCTTTCGCAATAGTTGCGCACCCACTGGGTAGACGCCAGCCGTATTTCGTCAGGAATGCTATTGGAGTGATCCAGGAGGAAAAAGACGGCCAGCTTATCCCGTCGGTGTACCCACTCCGCACCGGCAAGGGCGGCAATGACCAGCAACAGAATGATACTGCGCAGGGCGACCGTAATGCCTTTGCGGGTCGGGTTGAGGGAACGAATGCGCAGGCCCATATAAATAGCCCACGGAATCGTGAGGAGCAGGATCAGCACCCAGGGATCGGCGAAACGAAGTCCCCCAATCATGCGGTCACCGTCTGCGCCTGAAAGACCTGGATACGGTGGTTGTCCGTATCGGCCACGAATACCTTGTTCTCGAAAGAGACGGCGACGCCTCGGGGGGCATTGAGCTGTCCTGGGCCACGCCCGGCGCTCCCGAACAGTTCTATCAAGGCCCCGTCCGGCGTAAAGCGTGAAACACGGTGCGCACCATACTCGGCAACATAAATAGTATCGTCGGGGCCAATGGCGAGGTCATGGGGGAATTTCAGCTGACCCGGGGCCGTCCCCGCTTCACCCACACTACGCAGCCAGTTCCCCATCGTGTCAAAACACTGGATTCGATGATTCGCCGTATCGGCCACAACGATTTCATCCCGTCTGTTCATGCCGATGGCCATGGCGCGATTAAACTGGCCCGTGGCTTCCCCATGGCTGCCCCATTGCCGTAGAAAGTGTCGTTCCTGATTGAATACGTGAATTCGTTCGGCACCCGTGCCGTATTCAGAGAGATAAAACTCGCTTTGCGGACCCAGAGCCAGCCCGGTCGGGTAGATGAAGGCATCCGATTCGGTGCCGAAATGTCCCCATTGGGTAAGTAGGGTTCCGTCCCCCGTATATTCCAGCACCCGACTGTTGTGGGTATCGGGGATCAATATACGACCATCGGGATGAAAAGTGATGGCAGTGGGGGTTCCGTTGTCTACATTGGGAACGGACCAGCTTCTCAAATAGGTGCCGGACTCATCAAAAACCTGGACGCGGCCCGTCTTGTCGATGACGAAGACTTCGCCCTCGTGGACCCCGATGGCGCGGGGACGCAAAAACTCCCCATAGCGCCGTCCCTGACGTCCCCAGCCGTTGGCCCCATTATCTGGATCATCGCCTGCACAACCGCATAGCAATACGGCACCTGTAGCTGCCAGGAAGTCTCGCCGATTCATATCCATTGGATGCCCCACCGCAGGATAATCTCCCCATGGTGCTGTAGATGCAGACAATCATTGTTGCGTTGATAACCGATCACACAACTCCCTTTAAAATACCGCGTTGCAACAATATCCCCCAACCCGAAACGACAGTGATTCGATAGAGCTACTGCCCGTTGGAATCCGATTCGAGTGTACCAAAATAATGCCGGACAAATTCCTCTGAGCCCCGAGGAATCTCTTCCCGCGTCAATGCTTCTTCCGCCTCCTGCTGGGCCTGCACGATGGTGCCACTCATTACCTGGACGCTCGCTTCGCCGTCTTCATCCGGCGTCGTTTTCTGAATGATGCTGGCCAGAATTTTTCCCTCGTTGACCTGGCCGGGGAGCATGGTGGGCGTCATAGCTACGTCGACATCGGGGAGATCACCTACCTGGTTACCTTCACCCTGGCCCGCGCCACCCATGCCAGAACCCTTGCCAGAGCCTAGCCGGAGCCCCTTCTGATAGCCCGATTTCTTGCAGGCACCGCTACCACTGGAGTCACAGGTTCCGGAGCATTCCTTGCCTTCACAATCCCCTTTGCAGTCGCTACCTTTTTCGCACTTGCCCAGCTTCTTGCCACAATTGCGACAAAAGGGGCTTGCTCCCATGGCGGTCTTTTCCCAGGATTTTATTTCGGCCATGGCCTTGTCCAATTGGGCAAGTTGGTCGAGGACCGACTGCATTTCCTTTTCGGAAAGCTCGAGACTGTCCATGGCTTCCTGCATGCCTTCGGGACTGTCTGTCGAGAGGGCATCCGATGCCTTCGCGAGAGCAGCGGCCAGCGTGGAGTCCAATTGACTCTTACTGTTCTTCTGCAGCTCTTTCGACATCTCTTTTAATTCGGTCGCGAGTTTCTTTTTCTCTTCGTTGGAAAGTTTTCCCTCGGCGAGTTTTTTCTTCAGTTCGTCCATTTTCTTCTTGGCGGCGCTGAGATCACCCTGCTGGAGCTCCTTGGAGAGTCCTTTGGTAAAGGGGGATGCGTTGGCTTTGTCGCCCGCTTTGCTCAAATAGGATTTGGACTGAAGGGCCTTTTGCTCCTCTTCGAGGCTGTCCCGGAGATTTTTCACCTTGGCGAGGGCCTGCTTCTCGGTGATTTTGCCATGCTGCAAGTCTTCGGAAAGACTTTCCAATTCCTTGGCTTTGGCCTCCAACCCCGCCATGGGCACTTTATCGGGGGCCTTGAGTGCCTTGGCGACTTTTTCCAAACGCTTGGCCTGGGCTTGCTGGGCTTCGGTGCGTACCGTCGCTTCCAGGGCACGCTCCTGGTAACCAAAGAGGTCAAATTCGGGTAGTACAAGATAGCCCACGCCAAAGAGGATGACGGGAAGCACCAGCCATTTCGTGGCCCGGGTAGGGAGCAGGGGAAAATCACGGCCTGCATTAAGTCGGTCAAGGTGACGGAGCGCATCCTTGTGGACAGCATCGACCATGGGGGATTGGTGGTCGGTCAATTCGAGGGAGGAGGTGAGGCGTTCCCGCAATCCCAGGCGTTCGTCGGCGGCCAGTGCGGCCATGCGGATATCCGGGCGCTGGTGGTACCAGGCCCATGCAGCGGCAAGTATTCCCAAGGCCACGATGATGCCGGCCCCTTCGAGATCGTAGCTGAGCAAGGGGAAGAGACGACAAAGGATGAGCCAGACACAGGCTATGGACGAAGTCCACAGGAGTGCCGTAGATACATGGGCAAGCCCCACTTGCGCCCAGATCCGTTTACGTACACGATTAAGTTGATTGTGTAGCGGAGACATGATGTCACCTCCGGTATGTTGAACTGCCGCTGTATACCGCTATTTGCCTACGCTTCAGTATAGTGAAGCGTCGTGATTTGTGCAATATCTTCTTCCAGGCCTCCAGCACACCACCTATTCTTGAGTTACCCCAAAATCCCGACCCGTCGGCAGTGCATCGCTATGTTGAAAATTCGTACCAAATACTTTGGTTTCAAGGGGTTGCAGCCGCGTCAAGAAACGTCCGTTCTCTACCACAACCCGTTCCGCGCCATCATATTGATAGAGTGTCTTGCCCTCCAGCGCGGTCAGGCCATTGACCTCTATACCCATATGACCAATATTGTCTTCATTGATCAATACGATCAGACTGTCCGTGTTGTTCGATCGCGCAATATGGGCCACACCCCGCTGGGGCTCCGGGGCAGGGGCTTCGATGAGTCGAATGGAGACTTCTTCCTGTTCGGGGGTGACGAGGAAGGGTTGCAGCGTCGCCAGCTCCCGGGTGACGGCATAGAGGGACTCCAGGAAAGGCTCATTTGTCGTGTAGGCCGAGCCCCAATAAAGGATGCCCGTGGCACCATGGGCGATGGCGTCGTAGGCCATGAAGCGGGATTCCGCGAAGGTGGGGTAGGCCTCGGGCAGCCCCTCGTCCTTCTTCACCTCGTGCCAGGAAAAAGCCTGCAACACCATCCAGACCGGTTTGCCCTCGCCCACCAGGTTAAACCGCTCCGTGTAGGGCCCTACGTTGGCGATGGGCCGTCCCACCGACTTCACGGGATAGAGGTCGCATCCCGTGATGTCCACCACGTCCATGTATTGACGCACATAGGCCGTGTCACTCTTGTAGGCTTCATTGAACCACACCGGACGTTTGTTCCCATCAATTTCCCGAATCGCAGCCACCCAATCGTGGATGTTGGGCATGATTTCAGCCGCTCGATTTTCGGCAAAGGCCACAGAATTCGGGGTCTGCGCCCACCAGGCGTTTTTCATTTCGTGGGTGCCATCGCGAAAGAGCCCGCTGAAGGCCGTAAAATTCCAGACCAGTTCATCGGGGCCTTCCCAGACGGCAAGGGCCGGATGCTTCGCCGCTTCCGTAATGCGCTCCCGCCCTGAAGCATCGAGAGACACGTGCATGGGGAGGGTAAGCCAGCCATAGATCCCATGGGCCTCGGCCCGATCCAACTCGGCCACGTTTCCTGTGTGGACCAGGTTCACCCCGGATTCGGCCATGCGGGTCGCCACCGATTCGTCGTCGGGGAAATGGTAAAAGCCGATGGGGAAGAGCACCTTCTCATCGACATGGAGGAGGCCATCGTGGGCGAAAACAAAAGGTGATGCCAGACTGGCGACGAACAATCCGATTGGAATCAAATACCGAGTCTTCAGTCCTGCTGAGCGCATGTGTCTCTCCCATAGGTTTAACTATGGCAAGAATAGCAGATAGAAAACGCTGTTCCAACGGCGGGGACGTAAGCCGACACGAAACACAGCGTCATTCCCGCGAAAGAGGCTGTTGATTTAAGGTGCGGTGTACGAATAGAACTTACCAATCTGTATTTAGCGCTCACAACGTCATTCCCGCGCAGGCGGGAATCCAGTAGGTATGCACGGTTTCTGTTTTCACGTTACTGGATCTCCGCGTTCGCGAGGATGGCGAACACGGGATTTCTGTTTCCATGACTTGTAATTTCGATTGGCGATTGCCGTTTATGTTGTCTCAGGTCTTGGACGCGCCGGAGGTGGGCAGGAATGCCCAAGCCCCTGAAAGGGTCGCCTTCCAGGGGCTTAGGCATTCTTGCCTGAGAAAGGGCTCTCTACAAGACATTGATGGACATCAGTGCCATGAAATGAATAGCCAAGCGGGGGCACACGATGTCGCCATCCTTGCGAACGCCCTATCCCGATTTGATTGTGGACACAGGTTAGCCCATCCCAATCGTTGTCTAAAACTCCGTCACGGTCGGGCTGACCACCGTAATATTTTCCGGCGCAATACGACGCTGCAGATCATCGAGATCATAAAACTGCAACGCACCATGCACCGTGTTTATCAGCTGGTCTTCGGGCCGAGCGGATTCAACGACAGCCTGCCACGAGGGAATACCACCATTCAGCGTCACGTGGGCGTATGCATCGGGATGGAGCGCAGCCGCATGCAGCGCAGGCACCGTGGATTCACCATAGGCCGTCAATGTCACGGGTTCCTTCGTTGTTTCAGACCACCAGCTGGACACTTGCCGCAGGTCTTCCGTGCGCATACCCACGAGGGACAGGCCATTCAGATAGGCCCGCATGAAGGTGCTCCAGTCGTTGCCCACCTTCAGCCAGTCGCCACCCCATTTGTAATTCTCGGTGAGACCCATGCCCCGGAGGGAAACAAAGAGGTAGGCCTGATTCTTCGTGAGGCCCACGTCCAGGACGGACTGCAGTTCATCGAGATTGGTGTCGGGTGTGAAGATATGGGCCTGAGTCGGCGCGCCTTCACGGGGGAGGTAGGCCCGGGCAGGGAGGACAATGCCTGGCTCAGTCGTAATGAGCAGGTGCTGGACCGTGTGCTCGCCCAGTGCCTCTTCAGCAAGCACCGCGACGGTGGCGGCGGGCAAGGCGTCATCCGCGCGAATGCCGGTGAGTTCCCGAACTTTCTTCAATCCTTCTTCGGCACCATTTTCCTGCCAGAAGGTCGCCCGTTGGGCCGTGAAGCCGGCCGCACGTTCCACACTAATATCCAGCGTGCTTCGGTAACCTTCCAGGTCAGAAACCAGGCCCGTGGGGGTACATTGCAGCTCGTTATCGGTCAGAATGGCGAAATCAATTTCATCTACAGGCCCATCGATATCGAGGAGCCAGCGCTGCATCCATTGGGCCATACCTTCGCGCAAATGGATCGAGAAGCCGTGGGTATCGTCGGCTTCCACCAGACTCACCCGCTCGGGGTAGCCCAGCCGGGTGTAGAGTCGCTTGGCTTCCCGAAAGGTGCCCCAGCTCCCCTGGATGTCAAAGAAATCCTGGGTCGCCGTCAGCATGAGGGTGGGCCGGGGGGCGCGGATGTGGATGTAGTCCGCGTGGTCGAGACCGTTCTTGATCTGTCCGAAAACATTCTGTTCACCGTCTTGCGGACCGATAGTTTCGAGAATGCGCTTCCACGAAGTGACGTAGCAGCTCGGCGCGGCGGCCAGGACCCGCTTGTCCAGCGCCATGATGTAACTCGACAACGTACCGCCCCCGGAGTTGCCCGTGACGCCAATCCTGTCCGCAATGATTTCCGGACGGCTCTGGAGGTAGTCAATCGCCCGCATACCATCCCAGACGCGGTAGCCCGCAATGGAGGAGCCCGTGAGGATGGCACCCACATCAAAAACCGTGTGTTCCACCGTTGTGCTCACATTGGGCACACCCTTTTCGTCCTGATAGTGCCGCCGTTCGCCCTGCCCGATGGGGTCATAGCAGAAGGCAGCCATGCCCTGTCGTGCCAGGAGAATACAGGCACGTTGATAGGCTTCTGCTGCTTTGCCATTCGTGCTATGCCCACAGGGAACGAGCACCGCCGGATAAGGTCCCTCCGTCACGGGCAGAAAGAGCACCGCAGTCACGAAGAAGTTCGGACGACTTTCGAAGATTACCTTTTCATAACGAAAGCCATCCCCCGTACCCGATGCCACCGTGTGCGCATTCAGGGGCGTGCGCTCAGGAAAGCCGCCCAGGGCGGACACGAAGTAGTCGTATTTTTCCTGCTGGTACGCCGCTATGTCTTCTGCGGTCTTCAGGGTTTCATAGCGCTCAGTTCGTTGGGCGATATTGGCGAAAGCGATATCTTCAAGATAGTGGTTCACCATCTCATCGGGCGTTGTGCCGCCCAAGGCCTGCTGGATTGCTTCGTTGTACTGGTCGTCTGAAAAACAGGTCAGCACAATGGCCACACCGATGAGGGTTGCAGTGATATTCACAGGTACTACTCCTTCGCAACGTTAATTGGACAAGTTCCCAGTGTGCCACGAAAAGAATAGCGCTGTCGAGGTGGGAGATATACCAAGGGTTGTCTGGCCCATTGTTGTCTTGGTGCCTCCCCTATCCGTGTCAATTCATAATACTATCTGGAATCAAATTGTTTTTTCGCAAAGATCTATTGGACCCAAACGACATAACATATTGTCCCCGTATATTTTTCAGAGCCGTCATCCCGGCGAAGGCGGTTGTCGATTTACTACACATGGAGCATGACTATGCAAAAAAGGCCGAAGGCCGTCATCCTCGCGAACGCGGGGATCCAGTAACGCGAACACAGAAACCGATGATACCCTCTGGATTGCCGCCTTCGCGGCAATGACGAACCCGCTCAATATAGTTGCGGCCAACGGCTGCTCTAAGTAATCCGTGGTCAACAGTCTATCGGTTTCTGCAGGGTAAATGTTCTGTCTTTCTATCATTGCATGGGTGAGCGCGAACTCTTATACTTGAACCTACGCGGTACTATTTCAGATTAGATACACGTCTAATCATCAGGAAGCATGGGGATTTCGATGGCATACAAAAACGACACCTTCTGGCAAAGGCACGCGCCTGTCTACAGCGACGAAGACCATCTGGAAGACCTCGGCTTATTCGCCGATGAAGCATGGGAGTGGCGGAATTGGTTCCTGTCGATAGGGCTTGCCACCCCGCTGATAGTTCCTATCATTTATCTTAGTTACGCTCAGGGGCCACCATCATTGGATCAGATTACCGTTTTTATGATGATTTCGGCGGTCTATTGCGCAGGAATAGAATGGTTTTTCGCGGCCACCCGCGTGCGATATCGTCTGGTGGCGGACAAGACCTGGGCGGAGGACAAGTCTGTCCGACCCCGGCACAGTGATGCCCTCTTGCGCCATGTGGTGAACACGCCAAATTTATATGCATGGCTGGCCGTACCTGCCTCCATAAAAAAAGGCCTCAAGGACGGCGAGCAGCATTTGCTACTGATGTATGTATTCAGTTTTTCTGCCGTCGGGGCATTGTTTTTGTTCATGACTGGAAAATATATCCCGTTGGCGATACTTTCGATCATCGCTCTATCCCTCATATATATTCGCGGGTACCGTCTGCGTTCTGTCGTGAAGCGGAGTGTTCGCACGTTTGGCGATGGACTCGAGCCCAATGACGAGGTCCACACGCCTCTTAATTTTGGAGACGTGGAATCCGTCGAATTGTGCTGGGACAATTTCGTTTGCCGGTCCTATTTAAGACTCCGAATCGGCTGGGAACGTATCGCCTATTACAATCCCTCCGGTGACCCGATATATCTTTTGAGCCTCGTGAAACATCGGATGCCCCAAGTAGAGCGAATTGACTGACCTACCCCTCTGGGCACCCAGGTCATCGCGGCAATGAATCGCCGGAAATGGCCCTCTGGGGGATAGCATGGGTGTAGTTTCGGCCCTCTGGAAGACCCCAAGGGTGCCACCTATACGCGCGGGAGCCCCAGCGACCAAGCTTATGGGTGAAGGCAGGGAGGTCCGCCCGTTTCGCTACGTTATGAATACGGAAGCTTTGGAGCATGTGGTCAATCCCGCGCGAGGGAAGTCTCTACACCCACTGGGTTTCGGTTCAAAGTAAATTCGCAATCTAAATCCCGGATTTCGACGGGAATGCACTTTTCTTTGCGGCTTTGCGCCTTTGCGTGAGTATTGTTTGGAATTAATCGTATTGCCCGTCAAAGATATTGCGTAATGAACCGAAACCGGTCTATTCTAGCCACTGGCAATAAAGGGCATAATTTCACCAACCGAGATGGGGCATTCGAAATGGCCTTCAAAGAAAAAACATTCTGGAAAGACCACCCGCCGATTTCCTGCCCGGAAGCACCGAGCCGTGGAATCGAAGTGGAAAGGGCTTTCACGTGGTTTTCCGTTTGGGTGTTCGGGTTTACTCTCTTGACGTCCTTGGGAAGCGTGTATTTATTCTCCCAACCCGGCCCTGTGGACTTCGAGACACTCTATATTATGTACATGCTCCTGATACCGATTTTCGTGCCCATCGGTACGTTAATCGAATCGGCTGGCCGTCGTTATTGCCTGGTGGAAGAGAAACAGTGGGCCGAAGCGGAGGGGGCGGTGCGATGGCGCTATGTGGCGTTGCTGAATCACATCCTTCGCACGCCATCGCTTTATGATCGTCTGGCCCCGCCCGTCGAGCGGGATAGATTCAAATACCGTAGTGTGGTGACGGAAATGCCGGACAATCCCGTGTTTCTGTCCGTGCTTTGGTTGGGCACATGCGCTTTGCCCGTTCTCTGGGTGATGTGGTCCAATTTTCCCAGACTCTGGCTCACTCTTATTGCCGTGGTGGTCCTGTTGCTTCGACTATTGTGGCTCCGTTTTTGCGTGACGCGGAGCGTGCGGGACTTTGGTTATGGAATCGAGTCCAGCGGGACAACCGTCGGGAGTCGCTACCACTTTGCCGATGTCGAACGTGCCACGATTCATGTGGATCCATTGCTATGTCAACCGTACCTGCGGCTGGAGATGGGGGCGGATAGGTGCCGCTATTACAACCCCACCGACGACGACCTGTATTTGGTGCGCCTGGTGAAACATCGGATGCCTCAAGTAGAACGGATTGACTGACCTGCCCCTCTGGGGATCCAGGTCGTCGCGGCAATGAATCGCCGGAAATGGCACCCTGGGGGATTGCATGGGTGCAGTTTCGGCCCTCTGGAAAACCCCAAGGGTGCCACCTATACGCGCGGGAGCC
>CAXBPH010000247.1:0-10404 GCA_963977445.1 uncultured bacterium
CCGGACCGGGTAGACTCTCATAATACATGGATCAGTTTACAGGGGGCAGGCCAGTCTCGGACAGCGGAATAAATTTGTCCACAACCATTGGGTCAAAATGCTTCCCCCGCTCGTCGTTAATCAATGCGACCACCCGATCATGAGACCACGGCTCCTTATAGGGACGACGTGTGCGCAAGGCGTCATAGACATCGACCAACGCGAGTATGCGGCCTGCTAACGGAATACCTTCACCCTGAAGGCCCTGCGGATAACCCGACCCGTCAAATTTTTCATGGTGGGTATAGGCAATATCGGCGGCCATTTCCAAGGTAGGACGCTCACGAAGAATTTCATAACCAATTGTGGAGTGGGTTTTGATTACTTCAAACTCTTCGTCCGTCAGCTTTCTCGGTGCAAGCAAAATATTGTCGGGTATGCCAACTTTACCAATGTCGTGCAGCGGTGAAAAAGTACGCATGTCATCCACGAAACTCGCAGGCATGCCCATCTCTTCCGCCAGGAGTGCGCTGTACTCACTCACCCGTTTCAGGTGCAGCCCCGTCTCATTGTCCCGCTTTTCTGCCAGGTCGGCAATCGCACGATAACATTCAAGACGTATCTTGTTTTCCTGCTCGGTCCGCTCCGTCAGATCAACTGGCATCCCGATATGTGCTATCGGATCCCCCTCCTCACCTCGAATAGCACTGAGAAACAGCTCTATGGATCGCAAATCGCCCGACTTCGTCTGGTGCAACACATTGCCCCGCCAGTATCCACGCTCCGGATCGTTGATACTTTGATGGAGCTCTCGAAACATCCTGACGATGTCTTCTTCTTTGAAGCCGCGATCACGATACACCCCCTGTGGTGGATTCAATCGGGCGTAATTCATATCGACCAACTCGGCTTCCGAATAGCCATAGGTCTTCCGAAACGCCGCATTCGCGTGGATTATGTCCCCATCGGGGTTGGTGATAAAAATGCCCTGGATAGATTGGTTAAATGCCTGCAGATAGATTTCCCGTTCGTGGGCGAGGGCATGCATCTGCTCTCCATACTCACGCGCACGCTTCTCGTACTCCACCGTGCGCGCGCCCACCGCGAGACGACTCTCCAATTCTTTTAGGTTAAACGGCTTGGACAAAAAATCATCGGCCCCGGCATTTAGTCCCGCGACGACATCTTCCTTGTCATTACGCCCCGTCAGAAGAATTACATAGACAAACCCGCCGTCTTCTTGAGACTTAATCCGCTTGCACAACGACAATCCATCGAGACCCGGCATGACCCAATCAAGTATGGCAATACGAGGCGCATTTGGAGCACAGAGGATATCCCAGGCGGCATTGCCGTCTTCTGCGGAAACAACCTCATACTTCCACTGGGCGAGGGTGTCTTCCAACAAGAAACGGGATATCGGCTCATCATCTGCCACCAATACACGTCTCATTCACACACCTCTTTCTTGCACGTAACGGACTGAAGAAAACGTAAGTAGACGGGCGAAACGCAACGAGAGCGCGGCCCAATTCTCCGCAGCAGATATATGTAATTTCCCATTAATAGTAACACAACAGTAAACAATTTTTCTCTGGTAGCATTATTTTTATACGTTCAATGCTCCCAAAACGCGGTGTATCGGTGAACATAATCGTGTACGCATGCAAACAGGCAATCAGCAATATTTCGGAATTGGCCGGACTGGACACGCCTCTGATAGCCCCATATAGCCCGTTGATATTGGGTGGTCCATTCACCCTGCAAACCGGGCTGTAAGTCGTCAACCACACCTAGTGTATTGGGAAGAACTATTGACGTTTGCCAGGTCGAAAAGCCTGCATTTCCTGGCTACTTTTCAAGCTCCTGCGCCAAGACATTGCACAACGCTTCAAGAACTTCCCGAACCGCCGCGATATGAACCGAGAGTTCTTCCTTTGTCGCCTCCGCCCTCGCCGCAGCTTCCCCGGCCGCGGCAAGACGTGCAAGGCGGGCGCTGCCCAGATACATGGCCTGTCCCTTTATGGTGTGCAGATGGCGCTCCACAACGTCATCAGCGCCCTCCTCAAACGAGAGCAGCAGTCCCGACATTTGCTTGGGCAGATCACGTAAGGCCAGCTCGATAAGTCGGGACAATCGCCCTGCGTCGTCACCGGAAAATGTTAACGCCTTGAGACGCTCAAAGAGGAGCTCTTCTTCCTCGGGGCCGGCCGCAGTATCCTCATGCGTAAATTCTAATTTCTGTCCATCACTCGGATACAAAAGTTGCGAGAGACTTTCGACGGCATGTGAGCCGACTACGACTGCAATCGATTTATCAACTTCATAGGCGCCTGCTTCCTCTGCCCATAGGACCGTCCGACAATTCTTGTAGCGATGCTCTGATTGGAGAAACGCGCTCAGCCCTTTAACATCCAGGCCCTTATGAGCTGCCGATACGATGATACAGCTGGGCACCCCGCTGCCGATCCGGATACACGCCTCCACGGCCGATTTCGCGAAAGTAATGACGGCGCCGGGCCAGCGGGACGTAAGCGCATCCGCAATGGCCTCACGAAACGTTGCCTGATCCGAGACGATTAAAAAAGTTTCCTTTTTTCTAAAGGCCGACGCACTCTGTCCCAGAAAGCGCTCGAGCACCGATCGAAGTGTGGACCCGTTGAGGGGTTTCGCGACATACTCATCCATGCCAGCGTCAAGACACCGTTCCCTATCTCCTGTCATAGCATTGGCGGTCATCGCCACGATTAGGAACACGGTCTCCACGCTCTCTCCGGCGTATCTCCCGGGTCGCGGTCAGGCCGTCCATACGGGGCATTTGAACGTCCATCAATATCAGGTCGTAACTCGTCGCTCGAACTTTCTCCAGTGCCACCTCGCCATCATCCGCAATGTCAGCGGTTAATCCGAACCCTTCCAGAAATCCAAGCGCAACTTTCTGATTTACAACATTGTCTTCAACAAGTAGTATCTTTCGATCGCCCAGTCTCGCAATGGGTCCCGATACATTCGAATCTGAGTGTTCGCCTGAATTTGATGACGGCAAGGGTTGAACCAAATCGGGTATGGCACCAACAATCGCATCCAACAGCCGAGAGGGGGTCATGAATACGGTCAGATGTTGGTTCACACCGACCGCCGCCAATTGCCGGGAGTCGCAATGTCTTACCGGTGAGTCAAGCGCAATGATCGGCAATTCCTCACAGCCCGCCACCCCACGCATTCGCGACGCAGCACGTACGCCATCCACTTTCGGCGTGGCCACGTTGATAAGGACCAACTGGCAACCATGGCCCTCATGCTCTTCGAGCAGGACAATCGCCTCGTCCACGGTGGATGCCAGCTTCACCGAAAAGCCCCGACGTTCCAGATTACCCGCATACGCCTTTCTCGTTTCCCCAACTTCGTCAACCAGAAGGATAGTCACCTGGTTAGAAGGTATAAACGGCTCGGGTTCAACGGCGTCTACAGCCGGGCCGAAATGTAGTGAAAAATAGATCTGCGTCCCCCGCCCCAAGACGCTTTCAATTCTAATTTTTCCCGACATCAGCCCAACCAGACGTTGGCAAATTGCGAGGCCGAGCCCCGTACCTCCATACTTGCGTGTCATAGACGCATCGGCTTGAGTAAACGTTTCAAAGACATTCTGCAGCTGATCTTCGGGGATACCCACCCCCGTATCATCTACACAAAAATCGTACGCGCCGATACCGGTATCGGCTGCCCTGCCACTGACTGTGATCAAAATGCGACCACGGCTCGTAAACTTGACCGCATTGCCCACCAGGTTGAGTAATATTTGTCGCACGCGACCCGCATCACCTAGAACCAGACTCGGTGCGTTCCTGTCGAAATCGACGAAGAGGTCTACACCCTTGTCAGCACAAGAAACCGACATTAGCTCTCCAACGCCATGGACCAATTCATTTAGGTCGAAGACCACCGGATCCAGCTCCAGTTTGCCTGCCTCAATTTTCGAAAAGTCAAGAATGTCGTTCACAATGGATACGAGCGCCGAGGCAGAATAATTCACCACCTCCAGCAACTCCCGCTGTTTATCCGTTAATTCCGTATGGAGCACGAGTTCCATCATACCCGCAATGCCGTTTAAGGGGGTTCGCAATTCATGACTCATATTCGATAGGAAGTCACTTTTGGCAGAAGAAGCCGCCTCGGCAAGTTCCTTGGCCTCCTGCAACGCTTTTGTTCGGTCCCCAACCCGCTCCTCCAGGCGATCATGTGATTTTCGCAACGCCTGGTCCTGACGCTCAATTTCTTCCAGCATTTGATTGAATCTTTCTGACAAGACACCAAGTTCATCCTGGGTATCAACCCGCGCACGTAGCGTATAGTCCCGCTGGGCCGTTATGCGCGTTGCCGTATCCGTCAACGCCAGAATGGGTCCGGAGACGATACCCTGAAGGCGTATGGAAGCAAGAAAGGACACGAGCGCTACGCCCAGGAATACAATCACCGCGATGACCCCGTTCCGTTTGGTCCGGGAGTTCAATTGCGTCGTATCAGATACCAGACAGATTTTGCCTATCTCGTTTCCTTCAGAAAGAATTCGGTCAACCACGTAGACTTTGTCTTCGATGTAGTGATGACCAAGCGGTAGCGGTAATAAATCAAAGAGCCCCTCCGGCGCACCATCTCGCAAATACGTTGCAAACTGATTGCCCCCCTCATCGAGGAGGGTCGCGCCTACAACCTCAGACTGCGAGACAAGCGCGCGCAGCCCCTCTTCCCCGTCCTCTGGAAGATTAAATTCCATGGCCGCCGTAGAATTGTAGGCGACAAACGCGGCGTCAGACGCAAGCGCCACCGCCATTTCCTTCTGGTAGGAAAGGTGGCTATACAGGTAAATGATACTGAAGGCAAGTAATAGGGAAAGACCACTGGTCGCTGTGATGATGAGTACCAGCTTCTCTCGTATACTGAGCGCCCGTCTTGTAGCAGTTTGCTTCACACCGAATCCCTGTCGCGTAAAATTACTTGATTACCTTTGCCGCTACTTTCAATAACTGCGCGCTTATCTTTAGTTCCTGCTTGCGAGCGGCTTTCAAATTAATTTCAAACTTCACCCGCGTATCTACGATCAGGAAGTTAATAACACCGGCCTTTTCAAGAAAGCCCTTCTGCTCTCCCACGGTCAACACGGACTTGCCTTCAAATACCCGAAGACCCGACGCGACATCCCCTTCGCTAGCCGCACAGATAAAGACCAGATGACTCGTCTTCAATTCGTCAACGTTATCCGAAATCCTGACCTCAATGGCACGATTGCCATCTTTTTGTTCGGCCGCCAAATGCGCAAGGGCCTCACCAAACGGATTCTTCCCAAGCACACCCAGAATAAACGGCGAATCCTCACGTTCGAATGAAGTATCAGGCCACTCGATGTATCGCACAAAATTTATTAAGTAGGCGGCCTTAATATCATACTCGGAAAAAGTATCCTTAGGGTCTTTCGGGTCTTTCGCCGACACGGAATGGCTCCCGAGAGCAAGAGCAATCAACAGCACCATGAGACGTGACCGAAAATGGGTGCGTATGCGGCAGTAAAGGCTTTTCGTAGCAAACCTTCCAGCGCGACAATCCAATGCTAGAACTTCCATGTTATTTTCCCGTAGACCCCACGCTGAACGTTGGTCGCGCGCGTATCTACGAACATGGAAGAAAATTCCAATTGCTCGCTGTTGAGAAGGTCCCGGCCAACCAGGGCCAATTCAAGGGATTCCCTGGGCCGCCAGCCTATGCGCGCGTCCAGCGTGAAATAGTCGTCAACAGAGAGTGCAGGCAGTTGATCGACGTAACGAAAGGTGAAATCCAAATCCGTATTCGGAGAAAGGTCGAAACTATTTCGAAAACTGACTTGCTGCTCGGGAGAACTCTTTTCGATCCCCCCCGATACGATATCCAGGGACTTGGCGTTGAGGTCCAAATCCATTTCGAGGTAGGAATAACTCAAGCGCGCCCGCCACCACGGCGTCGGGTGCCAATCCACCGCAACTTCAGCACCATAGGTTTTGCCGTCCATGTTATTGCGTGTATTCACGGGCAATAAGAAGTGTATCGGCAGATAGCTGGTATCGATAAAGGGACGGCCGAATTCCAGCGTGCGGAGATTTTCGTGCTCATTCAGGAATACGGAAAGGTCTAAGGATATCCGCTCATTGGGGCGATAGCGATAGCCGGCCTCAAAGGCAAGCAACTCCTCTGATTTGAAGTCGTTTCCTGTCAGGGCAATCAGCGTCAAGGGCAATGCCTGTCGCGCAACCCGGCCACCGTCTTCTACAAACGAAGGCGTCCGAACTGACCGGGATAGGGCCGCCCAGACCGTTTGCGTGTCGCTGGGTGTCCAGGCAAGCCGTACACTGGGCTGGATCTCCACCCCGGTAAAACTGTTGTGCTCAAACTTCGACCCCATGGTTAACACCAGCACATCGCCTATAAGGGTAATGCGATCTTGCAGGAACGCATTGTACAGTTGGCTGTTTCGTGATTCGGGCGAGACGGAAACCAGATTGGTCCCATTGGTTCGGTCATCCACATAGCGAAAACCCACCCCCCACATCAGCTCATGACGGCCCAGGGGAGCCTGACGGTACTGCACCTCGAGGTCAAAGGTGTCGCGGTCTTCATCTATTGTAAGGATATTCGAATCAGAACGATCATAGTAGGCTTGAATACTCAGTTCGGAATCATCGTCAAAGGTTCGTTTCCATCGACCGAGAATATTTCCACCGGAAAAAAAGCTGTCTTCCTCGACGGTTTCCGAAAAGGGAAATCGCAACACGGGTATTACATAGGTCTGAGATGTGTCGACCCCGTAAACGTCCCCTTGCAAGGTTAAGTGACTGTCTTCAAAATCCCAATCAAAGCGGGCGCCACCGCTTACCGAGAGCCAGTCGTCGTTGGCGGGTCCACCTTCGGGAAATTCAGAACGATCCCGATCGGAATATTTGAGGTAGAGGCGGTAGGTGCCATTTTCTGACGTTTTACCACCATAGCGAATCCCTGTAAAGGCCCGTTCCTCTGTTCCTACGCCCGCATTAAACAGACCGCCCTGGGTCTCGGATGCATCTTTGGTTACGATATTGATAACCCCGTTTACCGCATTGGCGCCCCAAAGCGCTCCCCCGGGGCCTCGAATGATTTCAATGCGTGACACGTCTTCCAGCATCACATCACGGGTCTCCCAATACGTGCCGGAAAAAAATGGGGTGTAGACACTGCGACCATCCACCAGCACCAGGAGCGAATTAGCATAGCGTCCGCTGAAACCCCGTGAAGAGACCGACCACTTATTCGCATCGAGTCGGGCCACATGCAACCCGGGGACAACGCGGAGCAGGTCAGGAATATTCGTGGCTGCTGAGCGGCGTATGTCCTCTGCGGTAATCACGTAAACGGCCGCAGCCGCCGCCAGTTGGCTTTCTTTCCGCTTGGACACCGAAGAGATTTGGATATCGGCCAGGTCTTCCAGACTCATTCCTGCCAACTGCGATAAGGGCGCCCCGGAGTCTGGGGCCTCCTCCTCCGAAAAGCCACCGGAACTTACGCTGAGAAAAGCCAGTAACACCAGCGCTATACAGCCGTTTAGATGGATTGAAATCCCCTTGGACATAGTAAATGCACCTTTCACGGCGTCCCCCGACATATTTTGCTGCGCAGGACACTATCAGCATACAAAAACGCTGGTTTTCAGTATTAATCCGAGGAGACTAAGTTTATCCTTATACGAAGTACAAAACAATCTCCCTTTCACCGTTTCGGTGGAAATGGGCTGCCAAACCCGGTTGCACCGTAATAAATCGGCGATTCGAGTCTGCATGGAATCCCCCAACGGACGCCTCAGGTAGAAGCCGCGATTCAGCTGTTTGTGATAGGATGGAGTTCTGTCCCAAGGCCAACACTACTCGATAGAACTTCCGATCACCTGGCTCAACTGCCCTGCATGCTCAGGTCGTCCGTGTCGCAAGTTTTCAGCTAGCCCGTAGTACAACGTCGCCCGGAAAGGCATGAAATGATTGCTCCGTCACCCGAGAACGAAAGCGAGCGCATCCGCAAACTGACAACCCTCGAACTCCTAGATACCCTTCCGGAAAAAACTTACGACGACATTACCTATCTGGCTGCGGAAATTGCGGATACGCCCATCGCACTCGTAAGTCTCATTGACCAGGAACGACAGTGGTTCAAAGCCCGTGTTGGGCTCGATGTAACGGAGACATCCCGCGATTTCGCTTTTTGTGCCCACGCAATACTGACGCCGGGTGAGACGTTGGTCGTCCCCGATGCCGAGTGTGATCCGCGCTTTGCCGATAATCCATTGGTGACGGGTGATCCCAAAATACGGTTCTATGCGGGTGCCCCACTGGTCCTGTCGGATGGAATCGCCCTCGGAACCCTCTGCGTCATCGACCGGAAACCCCGATCATTGACCGACCGACAACTCCGGGCGCTTGAAGTGCTCTCAAGGCAAGTCGTTGCCCAAATCGAATTGCGGCAAGCCCTGAATAAAGTAAAGCAATTGGGCTCCATGCTCCCCATATGTGCCCATTGCAAGAATATCCGCGATGACAAGGGCTACTGGGAAGAGGTGGAGAGTTACATCTCCAAACACTCCGACACCCAGTTCACCCACGGAATTTGTCCCGATTGCATCGAAGCCAATTTTCCTGAATTCCAAGGTACGCGAGCAGCGTCGAAGCCGAATATTTCCGAGCCACCGACGAGCCAGGACTGACCCGAGGTTATTCCCTTTTCCCGCCGTAACCTTTATACTCACGGGGTAATAGTCCTCATCAGAAAAGGTCTCGGCATACCATGCACAAACCCACATCCCACCACGCGAATACAGCTCGGAAACCATGGAATAGATGCAGCACGCTACCCATCTGCACGGTCCTTCTCGCCCTATCCCTGGCCGCACCACTACGGGCCGACGATATCGACTTTGAGCGACAGATTCGGCCCCTACTCGCCAAAAACTGCTATGCGTGCCACGGCCCCGAAAAACAAAAGTCCGGCCTGAGACTCGATACAGCACAAGCCATGGCCAATGGTGGCTCCCGGGGGACCGCTGTTGTGCCCGGCGATAAGGAAAGCCTCCTCCTCCAGGCCGTGCACCAGACGGGCGAACTCAAAATGCCACCGGATGGCCCCCTGCCCGCTGCCGATATTGAAACCCTGTCCCAGTGGATCCTCGCCGGGGCCCAATGGCCCGAATATGAAGCGAAGGTCGTCTCAAAAGACATCACCTTCCAGGAAGCCCGGAGTAAACACTGGGCCTATCAACCCCTCAACACCAATCCGCCCCCCGCCGTGGCCACAAGCACCTGGGCCCACAACCCCATCGACCAATACATCGCCCGCGCCCGCGATACCGCAGGGCTCCCCCCGTCACCCCCTGCCGACAAGCGCACCCTCATTCGGCGCGTCACCTATGATCTCACCGGGCTGCCGCCCACCCCCGAAGCGGTAGACGCCTTTCTCGCGGACGAAGCACCCGACGCCTACGCCAATCTGGTCGAGAGCCTCCTCGCTTCGCCGCGCTATGGCGAACGTTGGGCACGGCACTGGCTCGACGTGGTCCGCTATACCGACTCTTTCGACTCCCGGGGCACCGACAAGACCGACCCCATCGAAATCTGGCGCTACCGCGACTGGGTCGTCAACGCCATCAATGAAGACATGCCCTACGATAAATTCGTCCGCTACCAGATCGCCGGGGACCTCCTCCCCACCAAGGAAGGCACCTTTAACCGCGACGGCCTCATCGCCACCGGCATGCTCGCCATCGGACACTGGCCCCAGGGCGATGCCGACAAGCAGAAAATGGTCAGCGACATTGTCGACGACCAGGTGGACGTCGTCACCCGCACCTTGCTCGGCGTAACCATGGCCTGTGCACGGTGCCACGACCATAAATTCGACCCCTTCTCCACGGCAGAATACTACGGTCTGGCGGGCATCTTTTTCAGCAGCTCTATCCTCCCCGGCCCCGGCGCGAAGACCGAAGGTTCCCCCATCTCCCACCTGCCCCTGGCCTCACCGGAATATATGGCTAAACGGACCGCCGACGACGAGGAACTGACGAAATTAAGGGAAGAGAAAGAGACGAGCCTCAATGCAGCCCGGGCGGCCTTCACCGACCAGCACCTCGCCATGACCGACCGCTATCTCCGCGCCGTCTTTGAACAGAGTACGCCTCCGCGGTGCCGTTACCCCTGCCCTCAACAACATCAACGAAAACTTTCAGCAGTTTCCCGGTCTCACCGCCCGCGACGACATCGTTTCGACACCCTCCGCCGTCGCCAATGTTACCGACAGCGAACTGAAATACAGCACCATCATCCAGCCGCCCCACTCCCTCGTCATGCACCCCGGGGCCGCCGAAGATGTGGGTATCGGTTGGGC
>CAXBPH010000248.1:0-10400 GCA_963977445.1 uncultured bacterium
TCTCTCCTTCGAAATGGTTCGGGCCCTGGTGCGACGCTTGCCTGTCATGATTGCGGTCGCCTTCGGCTTTGATGGGGGTGCCGAAGTGAATCGTACAGTGGATGCCGCGAAAGCCGAGAAAGCGGAGAATGTGGGGTACCATGGGGTGGTCGCGCCAAAAGGCGATGTCGTGTTCGAGGGTAATTGCGGGGTCATCGGCATGCCAGGTGATACATACGGGGACGACATCTACGGCACCGTCGAGCGCAGGCTGAAGCAGAGGGCCACGAAAGGGCAGTATGTCGCCGCCGCCGGAGGAGGTGCCTTCCAGAAAGACGCAAACGTTATAGCCATCATGGATGCGTTGTGCGATGGCCTGGTTGGTGGCCTTCAGACAGCGGATATCGTCGCGGTCCACGGTGAGGTTGCGGGAGAAGCGGAATAGCCAGCTGAAGAGGGGCCAGCGGAGGACGTCGGCCTTGGATACAAACCAGACCCGCAGGGCGACGGGAAGCACGGCGATGTCGGCGTAGGTAATGTGGTTGGGGGCGATGAAAGAGCCCTTTTCTGGCGGCGTGCCTTCTACGGTTACGTCGACGTCGATGGCCCGTGCCATGGCGGCGAGCCAGTCCTGGGTGCCGCGATAGAGGAGGTCAACCCGTTCCGCTTCGGTCTTATAGCGAAACTGGCCGAAATAGTAGGGGGGGACGACACGCAGGGTGCCCCAGAGCATGCGTGCCATGCGCCAGAGGCTCAGCCAGATATTGGAATGGGCGCGGTCTGTGGGTAGTTCAGAACGATCAGAATTCGGGGTATTCAAGGTCACTTCAATAAATCCAACTGCGACAATTTTACCTGCCGACCATCCATAAAGGTGAGGAAATCGACGGTGCCGAATTCCCGGTCGATGGCGGGCTCCGAAATAATGTGGGCGCAAAGCATCAGGTAGATACGGAAGAGTTTGGGGAGCTTCAAGGCGGGCCCCAGGTCTGGCGCATCGAGCCGCGTTGCGCTGCCGCAACTATAGTGGGGCTGTGCAGGCAGATACAACTCGGGGTGCATATGGTTCTTATCGCGTAGGGTCTTTAAGGCCCGCCAGCCGTCATCCGGATCGGTGGTGGTGATGGAGCAGCAACCCATAAGGTAGTGCAGTCCGTATAGATTCATGAAGTGACCCAGGCCGCTCCACAACGTCAAGAGGGCGTCCATGGCGCGGTGTTCCTGCGAAAGACAGGCCCGTCCCAGTTCCACCGTTTCCTTCATATAGGGTGCCAACGCGCCGAGGTCATATTCCTGTGCCGAGTAGAGGCCTTTGTGACGGAGAGCATGGGAGGCCGCCTGAATGCGGTAGGTGCCCACAATTTGTTGGCTTGCCGCGCACAACAACACGAGATGGGTCATCTGTTGGTCGTAGGGATCCTGATCAAGGCCCGAAAGGGCACCGTCGGCCAGGCCTTCACCGAGTTCCACGTTGAACACAAGATAGCGTAAGCGCAGGACTTGGTCGATGGCGGCTTTAGATACGGCGAAGCCCACCTGATATTTCCCCTGAGGCACATTGGGGATCAGCAGGATGTCCGTATCTTCCCGTTCTATATTCAATTCTTCCTTTGCACGAAAAGGCGCGGTGCGCAGGCGATGTTGCGTCGACAGCATCATATCCATGAAGATTTCCTCAGCCCGACCCGAGTCAACGGGTGATTGGATAATCCCGGGACAGTCGTCGGTAGGCCAGGCAGTCTCTCAAGAGCCGAATGGGCCCCAATGCCTTGTAGCCCCGACGGCGGTTTTGGGCACCGATTTGAAACAGTATAGTAAATTGTTGGAACAAAGTCTTGTAGGCATCGCGCAAGCGGGTATCCCCATCCCAAATATGGGTAGACTCTGCGCCAGCACCGTTAATTTCTACAATCTGGAAATTTTTCCCGCGCCGGAAGCTCTCTTCGTCGCTAAACCGGATGTCGAAACGTCCGAAATAGAATTTCGGTAAGGCACGGGAGATTTCGTCGATACGCGCTTCGATTTCGGGGGTAATTATGTCCCGTCCATTTTTGAAAATGGCCCCGCCCGCGTGGGAGCCGGAAAAAACCAGGGCGTATTCTTCACCAACGTTTAAGACATGGTCCAGGCGTTCTTCATGACGGGGAAAATAGATGTGTTTCAGGAGCCGGGCACGGGGATCGGCCCCAATATGTTGGGCGATGGTCTGGGTGCCGTCGCCTGTCACGGTCGGGAAATATTTCCGGGTGACGGAGTAGATGTGGCCCGTTTCCTCCTCGGGAAGGCGGTAGTAGAGGATGCCGACT
The DNA here is from genome assembly GCA_963977445.1 of uncultured bacterium. Classification (GTDB taxonomy): domain Bacteria; phylum Hydrogenedentota; class Hydrogenedentia; order Hydrogenedentales; family JAEUWI01; genus JAEUWI01. The sequence goes on from CAXBPH010000248.1 coordinate 2,286, forward strand.
TCATTTTCGAAGGGCACCCGCTGCTGGAGTTGTATGTCGTGACCCAGCGGAAAGGCCCCGAGGTATTCGGCGAGTTCCTCCCGCGAATCTACTGGCTGCACGCCATTCCCGCGCTGCCCCTTGTCCGGCTTGGCCACGATGGGGTAGGAAATACCAGCCGCTTTCATGGCGGCTTCGGCCTTATCCACATCTTCCGGGCTATCGTGCCGAAAGGGAGCGTGGGGTGCGAAGTGCTCACGTTGGGATTTCGGTACCTGCGCCAGAATGTCATTCTTGGATTCGAAAATCAGGCCACCCGCATAGATGTTGGGATTGGCGACGGTGGGCAGGGTGAAACTCAGGTGGCGCAGGGAGAGCCAGGCATACCAGAGGCTCACCGGAAAATAGAACATGAAGGGTGGCCAGAACTCGAAGAATGAAACGGGGGATACTTCTTCCTCTTCCGTCGACGGAGGGGCCATTTTATTCTTGGCAAGGCGCTGGGCAATCAGGATGATGACCAGCAGCAGTATGGCAACGGGCCAGCGATAGCGCCCCAGCATAGGGAGGACCCGCTCCCCGAAGTAAATGGACGCGGTGAGCAGGGTAAGGGTCCAGATTAAGGTAGCCCCTATGGTGGAGCAGAGAAAACGGAGTGGCGACGCGCGAAGAAGACCGGCACCGATAAAGGTGGGTAGACGCATGCCCGGAACAAAGCGGGAAAGTAACACGGCCATCACCAGATTGCCATCGAACCAGATGCGTGCCTTTTTGACCTGCGTTTCACGGAGGAGACCCCATCGTATTGTTTGTGGGCCCATAAACCGCCCCATGCCATATAAACCCATATCGCCGACGGCAACGCCGAGCCATAGCGCCAGGAAGGCGGTGGGAAAGGAGAGCACCCCTTCTGCGATGAGTAGACCACATCCGATAGTCGTCGGATCTTCCAAGATAAAGGTGGAGAGCACGATTAGTGCCCCCTGAAGCCAGGGCGAGGTAACAACGCCATCGCTCAATAGGGTAAAAAGTTCATCCACAGGTATCATGTCCCGACCAGATAACGCTGGTGACGTCCCATACTACGATGTCGTTGTTGGACGGACATGCATAATAAATGAGATTTGCGCTAGTGGCCATGAGCTACACCAGCGTTGTTGACGGATTGAAGGAAGGCATAGGTATGTTCGAATTGGGCCCAATTCAGTTCGGCCTCGAGAACGGCACCATGACGCACGAGCGGGGTGTCGGACGTTGGAGACAGGGTTACTTGGGTGATGCTTCGGGTGCAGGATATATCACGGGACATTAGTGGTGCGGACGATGCCATACCTTCCGGTTGATAGAGGTGGAAGGTGGGGAGGCCGTGCTGGTGTATTTCGCCTTCGTCACGCCAGTGGTTAAATGCCTGCTCACGCCAGGGCAGTACCTGCGCGGGGTCCACAAAGGACGACGTAATCATGTGCCACGGCTGGTCAGGCGATTCACTGGTACGGGCGTCGGCACCATTCCATCCAAATTGTATGCCCTCCCGGCTATCCAGGAGTAGCAGGGTAAAGGGTGGGTACCGGTCGGGGTGAAATTCGTCTCCGACCAGAAAGGCGTGGGCGTCGGCTACATTTTGAAACTGCAGTAGTAACGGGATGATTTTTCCGCGACTCTGTGTCTCCGCCGTAGGAACATAGGTGTCGTAATCCTGATAACGATTCAGCAGACAGGCGATGAGACCGTGAGGATTGACGCCCATCCAGGTGCCTCCGGTGTCGCTATCGAGGGGGGCCAGCCAGGGGATGCCCCGATCGCCCAATTGGATTTGGGGTGATAACTCCGGCCCACGACTACGCGCTTCGTCACGATTCATGGTCACCTGGAGTGCGGTGTCGTTGCGATACACCGTTACGGTACACATCGCTCAGGTCGTCACGGCATTTTGGCGACCGACGATGTGTTGTTGTTGGTGTTCGTGGGTCGTGGTGGAATAGGCAACACCCAAGTCATCGGGTACAACGGCACCATGGAGCTCGGCCAGCATGGAAACGATGGCGAGGTGGTGAATGGTGTGGCTCGTTAAAAACAACAGTTCACGCTGGAGTGTGCTGGAGGAACGTACCTCGGGAACATCCACGTGGGGAATCTGGCAGACAATCAACGGCGTGTCCAGGTCGGATGTATTGAGAGATTCGATCCATGCGGCAACGGGGAGCATGGCGTCGATAAAGATCTGGGGATCCTGTTCCAACAGGAGATTGCGCTCGCGGGCGTCATAGGAGACCACGCCCGATTCCATGCCGTCCATCAGGGCGGTCAGGTGCTCATAGCAATGGCGGAGGTGGGGCCCGATGCCATTGCGATTCCTCCACCGCTCGCCATACTGCTTCGGCGTAAGCGCCCGGGCAACGGCCAGCAGGCGCCTGCATGATTCCGAACACCCCTGGATTACGGCGTCCACGCTGTCGTTCGATGGATTCATCATGGTCCCTATGAATTCGTAATGCTATACAAATATGTCAGTGTGTGTTGGGTTGGGGCACTATCTAATCGACTTGTCGGGGCTCATCTGCATAATTATGCAGGCTTTCCACGCGAATATAGTCGAACCCATTTTCCCGATACAGCGTCCCGGCGACCCGAACTTGCAGCCCAGCGAGGACCACGTCGTACTGTAGCGCTTCTCCCGCCGGTCCGGTCAAGAGGATGGCGGTATCGTGATCCCCTGATTTTACGAGAATAGACGGCGGAATACCACCCGAGAGGCAACGAATCGCGCAGGCACGATGAACTTTTCCCGTGGCCGGTCGCATAACGCCGAGAAAACACTTCGTATCGACCAGTTCACCCACGAGATTAACGGGCCCCAGTTCGATGGTTTTTGGACGTCTTTCATGGGCGTTTGGCGCGCTCAGCACCTCGGGAATGGCGGTGTCGGCCACTTCCAGCATGACTATTTCGTCCCGATAGACAAGACTGCCCGCGATTTGGACCCGTTGGCCATCGATTTTAGCCCAACTTTCGGGAATTCCAAACTTTCCGGGGCTGCAGAGGAGGATATTCTGGCCGGGGACGCCTTTTTCAATGCTTTTGGGGGCGATATATAGGGCAGGCACGGGGGCTTCGTAAAATACCCCTTCGAGTGCATAGTGGCTGCCAAATTCGAAGCGGCCATAGTCAAAACCGGACTGGGCCGCCGCCGCCAGGGCCATGAGCAGGGGACAGGCCATCAGGAGGAAGAGTCCGGTGGCATTCAGGGCGACTTGTATGCCCGGAGGCGCCGATTTCAGGTAGCCAATGTAGAATTCTTCCCGTGGGGTGCCCCCATGCTCCAGGGAGGCTGAAGTGTCTGCGACGGATACGCCTTCGGCTACGGTGCCCCGTGGGTTGGCCACAGGATTCACAAAAACCCGTCCAGCGCGCAGTTCCACGGGATAGGTGGGGATGTGTTCGTTGAAGGGGGGCGGACTATCGCCGGTTTCGGGTTTATATTGCCAGCCGTGCCAGGGGCAGGTAACACAGCCATCGAGGAGGCGTCCTTCCCCGATGGGGCCCCCCTGGTGTCTGCAGACACCGGAGAGGGCGAAAATACGTCCTTCGGAGCGATAGAGGGCCACTTTTCGTTTGCCCAGCCGGACGGCGGTACCCCAACCTTCCCGGACCGAATCTATGGCGCAGGCATCCAGAAATCCGTCTTCAGGCTGGGGCTTGGCCGGGCTTGCGTCGTCGCGGCGGCCCCGGAAGGAGGCGAGGAGGTGGAGGATTACCACGAGGAAGAATCCGGTGTAAATAAAGAGGGGATAGACGATGCTCAATTCTGACTGCAGGAAGCCCAGGCTTACGTGAACCAACAGGGCACCGTAGGCGACATAGACCAGCATGTGGAGGAGTTTCCAGGTCGACGCCCCCAGGAGGCGAAGCCAGAAGTCGTGGCTGGTAACGGCCATGAGGTAGAGGATGACGAGGGCCAGGGCACCGAAGGGCTCGAAAGGGATGTTGCGAATGCCGGAGAAATCAGTGAAGACCTTCTGAATGTCCGCAGCGTAACTCGTAAAAACGCTAATCAATGGAAAGGTGTCGCCCAACACGTGGTGTTGGATAATGGCGATGGCAGCGTGGACACTTGCAACCAGAAATATGGTAACCCCGAGATGACGTCGGTTGTAGAGCAGGGGTAAAAATCGGGGACTCAGGCGGGCGAGGGGTCCGATGCACAAAACAATCTGGATAAGAAAGAGGGCGAGAAAGGCCGTGCCCCGCATGATAAGGGTTTCTACCGTGGCTTCGGGATAGAGCACAACGGTAAGTGCCGAAAAGGTGGCCAGGGCCGAAAGGGCGAGGGCAAGTATGACGCCGTCGTAGATGCGCTTCTGCCGATTCCAATGGACTGCGTGGTAGGTCGTGCTCATGGTTGGGCTCCTTTGCCCGACTCCGGCACGGGAACCGCTTCGATTTCATGGCTGCTAAAGGAGTAGGTGACCCAGAAACCCGAAGTCTCCATCTCGGGCCGGGAAAAGGTGACCCAGGCAGGCTCGGGGCCCGCAATGATGCCCAGGAAAACGGCATTTGGAGACAGGGCGGCGTCGTCGCCGAGGGATTGTGACCAATACAGCGCTACCGGCACCGTGGCGGTGGCGTCGTGAAAGCGAAAGACCAGGCCATAGTCATGCATGCCCTGGCGGCCGAGCAATACGTCAGCGGGTATGGAGGAGAAAAGGGGGCCATAGGAGGCGCTCGTCTGGCTCCCGTCGGGGATGGCCGTCGCCGCACGAACCTGCTGCGTGGGGGGGACATCTTCTCCCCGATAGGCCAATGCAGTGACCATAACCAGCGGGCCGAAAACAGCGAGGAAAAGCCAGGCCAGCTGGTGCAATCGTCGTTGTCCGTAGGGGCCGAGGGGCTTTTCGAGGGCACCCGAACGCTCCCGATTTGGGGCGGTACGACGTCCGCGAAGGAGAAGGAGGGGCCAGAACGTGATGATTCCGGGGGAAAGGAGTGCGCGAAAGCCGAGTCCGGCGTTTGTGCAGGCCTTGTCGATGCGGGGCAATACGCTACGGTGAATGGGGACGAGGAGCACCACGCCAACGCATAAGTAGAGCGCGACGACCCCGAAGATCAACTGCAATGCTGATGCCAGCATGAATGTACTCCCGTCTCAACCGGTTTCGCACCCATGCGCGTGACCAGCCCGCAGCCCATTACTTTGGGCCTACGGTAGCAAAGCCACCGGGCTGGATCAATTGGATGTCGTGGCGGTCTTCAGGTAGTTCGTCAGTCGTTCCATGCCTTCAGCCATGGAGACGACGGGGGCGTAGCCCAGATCACGCTTGGCGGCGTCGATGTTATACCAGTGCGCCGTGGCCAGTTGGCGGGCGACGAACCGGGTCATCATGGGTTCCTCTTTTTTGCCCAGCAGGCAGTATATACCTTCCATCAGGGCACCCGCGCCATAGGCCACACCTGGGGGGACGGACTTCGTCACCGGTGGGAGGTCGGCGGCCGCAAGGATCTGATTGAGCAGGTCCTTCATGGCGATGGGTTCGTCATTGGAGATGAAGTAGGCGTTACCTGCGCATTCAGCGCCATTTTGGAGGTTGTCGGCGGCAGCGAGATGGGCAGCAGCGGCGTTGTCGATGTAGGTGGCGTCGACCCGGTTGGTACCGTCACCCACGAGCTTCAATTTGCCCGCTTTTGCCCGGGAGACAATGCGGGGGACGAGGTGGTTGTCCCCGGGGCCCCAGATGAGGTGGGGGCGGAGAGCGACGGTTGCGAGTTGGTCGCTATTGGCCTCCAATACCTCATATTCCGCCTGGGCCTTTGTTTTGGGATAGTTGCAGAGGAAATCGGCGGCGTAGGGGATAGATTCGTCTACACCGTCTTCGTCTTCTCCAGCGAAGGTGATGCTGGGACTGCTGGTATGGACCAGGTACTTGATGTTGTTTTTTTTGCAGGCATTGATGACACTGCGTGTGCCCGTTACGTTGGCCTGGAAGTAGTCGTCATAGCTGCCCCAGACACCCGCTTTGGCCGCGACATGGAAAACTAAATCGCAGCCTTCAGCCGCTTTGGCGACGGCTTCTCCATCGGCCAGATCAGCATGAATGCAGCTGACGCCTTTTTCTTCGAGGTCGGGATAGGTGCCACGGGAAATACTGCGAACCGTTTCACCACGGGCCAACAGGAGATCGATAATTGCCCCGCCGAGGAATCCACCGCCGCCGGTTACGAGTACAGTCATTAAAACTTATCCTTTGCCCATTCGGCGAGTTCTTCGCGGAAGATCTTGGCATTGTGACGCACATCCACGGGGAAGGCCGCGTGGAAGAGAAAATTATGGATGGGCCGGGTGATATCGTGTTTGCCACCAATGGCCTTCAATTCGTTGATAAGCGCTTCGTCGTCGAGGTCACCGGTGTCGCTGGATTTTTCGACGCAGAGCACTGGTATGGTGATACCGCTTTTCTTCACCCCCACGAGAGCCGTGCGCTTGACCGCAGGGTGGGTGTTGAAGATGCGCTCCACGGGGATGGTAAAGAGGGTGCCGTCGGGCGTGACCACGCGATGGGCTTTGCGGCCACACATCCAGAGTCGTCCCTGCTCGTCGAAGTAGCCCACGTCGCCCATACGGTGATAGATGATACCCAGCTCGGGGTGCTTAATCTTCGCCAGCTTTGTCGAATCGGAGCGATTGTAGTAGGCCTTGGTTACCACGGGACCGGTGACCGTGATTTCGCCGATTTCCCCCTGGGCGCAGTGCAGTTTGTCGCTCCAGTGTTCTATGGGGTCGTCGGATATCTTGATGATGGAGGCTTCCACGCCGTGGACCGTTCGCCCGACGCAGACCCCTGCACCGTTGTTGGTGGCTTCAACCGTTTCGCCGAGTTGCTCCTTGGTGCCGATGAAGGAGACCGGGAGGGCTTCGGTTGCGCCATAGGAGGGGAAGATCTCTACGTTGTCGGGCAAGAGCTTTACAAAACGGGCCAGGGAGGGGTTGCTCGCTGGGGCACCTGCCGATATTACGCGCTTGAGCGAGGGAAAGGTCACGCCGTTGGCGATGCCATGTTTGCCCACCAGCTCAATGAGCGCGGGCGAGGCAAAAAGGTTTGTCGCTTCGTTGTCATGGATAGCATCGATAATATGCTGGGGATTTGATGCGGCCGGTTCACTGGCATCCATATCGGGGATAATGGCCGCCATGCCGAGGGCGGGTCCGAAAAGGGCAAAGAGCGGAAAGGTCGCGAGGTCTTTTTCGCCGGGGGTGATGTTGTAGTCTTCCCGGAGGATATTGACCTGGGCGTTAAAAACTTCGTGGGTATAGACCGCACCCTTGGGGATGCCCGTGCTGCCGCTGGTGAAAAGAATCGCGGCGGTTTCGTCGGCTTTTGGCTCGATGGGGGCGAAGGTCTTCGACTCCTTCAGCGTGATGCCGGCGAGGGTGTAGCCGCCCCAGAGGAGTTTGCGACCCACCGTGACGAGGATTTTGAGGGTCGGCTTGCCCCAGCCGAAGAGGGCGCGCGCGGCGTGGGCCTTGGGGATGCCAATGAAGGCGTGGGGTTCCGCTTCGGCCAGGCAGGTCTTGAGGTTTTTGATACCCATGCCGGGGTCGACGAATACGGGAACGGCACCCACTTTGAAAAGGGCGAAGGTCAGGGCAAAGAAATCCAGGCTGGGCTTCACCATGAGGACCGTGCGCACGCCGCGAGAAATGCCAATGCGGTCGAGGCCATGGGCAATGCGGTCGCTGGCGTCGTCGAGTTCGCCCAGGGTGTAGGTGGCGTAGGTATGCTTGCCGGTTGTGCCGCCGGGTTGCTGGACGGATACCGCCAGGTGGTCGGGATGTTCCGCTGCCATGCGGGGGAGATGGGCGGCGATATTGCCGGTAAATGGGGTCGTTTCGGTCGTCATGATGCTGTCCTCGTTGGTTGCCCCGAAGTCTTGCCGTCTGGTCTGTCTATTCTACCCCGGAACGGGGGGTAATATTCGAGGGCAGCGGGGATTCTTTTGGGGACGGGGGATGGGGACTGCACCGACATGGCGACTTCGTGGTTGCGGTGCGTCGTCTTGGTTCCGATGGGGAATGAGGGTAGCGTGAGGAAATCTAACAGTCGGGGCCGTCCCCCTGAGTGTCACCTGCCCTCAGGGGGACGG
>CAXBPH010000249.1:0-10288 GCA_963977445.1 uncultured bacterium
CCGCACCGAGGAAAGAAAAGAGGCCTTAAGTAAGCGCCATTCGTGCAGTCCCCGGGGAAGTTGGCCCTCAGTCCCCGGAAACGTGGCCCTCAGGGGGACGGCCCCGACTGTCGAATAGCCCTTTGATTGCTTGGGGTTGTCGTGTTCGCCACGGTGTTGGTGGTGCTTTTTTCGTGTGCTTGGTCGGTGCAGTCCCCGGGGCAGTTGGCCCTCCAGTCCCCGGAATGGCTGCTATTGCTTTACTTTTGCGATGTGGTCTTTCATCATTTTCAGGGCCATATCATTCCATTCGGGGGGGACGGCGTGGGTCATGAGGGGTTTGTTGAGGATATGCTTTTCGCCCTGCAGGTTGTTGTAGGCGGCGTAGACGGAGGTGGGGCGGCAGGTGTTGTCTATAAACCCGACGGAGACGAGGGCATCGGCCTGGGTGCGTGTGGCGAAGTTCATGGCGTCAAAATATCGGGCCACCTGCTGGATGGTGGGGTCCGGGTTGCCCTGGTCGTCGCGCGGTACGAGGCGGGGCCAGCCGTTGATGACGCCTGTATGATCGCACATGGCCGGCACATTGGCGATGAGCGCGGTAACACGGGGGTCAATGCCTGCGGCGACGAGGGACTGTCCACCGCCCTGGCTGCTGCCCCGGGCAATTAATACCTTGCCATCCCACTCGGGCTGGGCGGTCAAAAAGTCCATGGCGCGGATGAGGCGATAGTACATGCCAAGGAAGTAGTAGGTCTCCCGATCCTCGCGATCGCGGAGGCGATAGTCGGCCAGGTCGCCATTGGCCAGATCGGCGTAGTATTCGCTCGGTTTGCCGTTTGGAATACCGTGGGCGTTAATATCAAGAACGAGCATGCCTTCGGCTGCGATGTCGGGACGGAGCGCTGAACTCCGTACGCCTGCGCCGTGGACCCACAATACGGCGGGCAGACTCTTTTCTGCGACGCCAGACGGCCGACAATAGTAACCCGATACGGGGGCACCACCGAGGCAGTCGAGCTGGAGGTCAAAGGTTTCGACCCCTTCGACGGGGGATGGAACGGGCGTAAGGACGGGGTTCATGGGTACTTCGGCGAGCGCGGCCTTCTTTTCGGCCCAGAAGGTATCGAAATCTTCCGGCGGGGCCATGCTGGCTTTTATTTTGAGGGGCTCGAAGCCACCGGCCGCAACGCCATGAATCTTTGTTTCGTCCTCCGTCACGTAGGTGGCGGTACAGCGAAGAAAGCCCGGATGTGCCAGGGTGCCTGTTATGAGGACCGGGGACTCGGACAGGTCCCGCGTTCCCGAATCTACCGTGCTGGCACCGTCAACACTGAGGTTGTAGCTCAGTGTACCTTCTGTAAGCGCCGTGCCGTCCTTCGTTACTACCAACGTGAATGTGACCGGTTCGTTCAGGTTGTAGAGGGCGTCTTCCCGATCGGTACGGGCGACTACGGCAAGGCCGGCCTGGGCCATGACATCCATGGCGAAGAACGTGAGGACAAAAGTCAGCGCAAGGGCCCGACAGCGAAATTGGAACATTGTAATTCTCCGGTTGAATTGGGGATGGGGCTAAGTATAGCAAGGCGACCGGAGGGCTGCAACGCGGGAACGGTTTTGGCGCAATCCGGAGGACCTACATCAATCCCGGGACTGCTATACTCCCTGCATACAGAGACGTTCTATGAAACGTCCAACAGACAGGAGTTTTAAAATGGTTAGCTCAGCATGGCGATGTGCTCTGGCACTCGATTCGCAGCGTGAAATTATTAAGGGCGACGGGGATTCCCTTGTGGATGCAATCCGCCGTGGTGCGGATCTGCGGGTACAGACGGCCTTTCGCCACAATGAACACATCGACACGGATTCCTCGAGTAACGAGTTGATAGACGAGGTATCTGAGTTTAAGACCACCTATTTGCTGGAAGACCGATTTGCTGCGGGTATCATGACCAACCGCCAACCCGTACAACTGCCCGATGGATTTGGTCCGCGACCCTCCATGTCATTTTTCCTCTACAACCAGGATGGGCAGCAGGCTATTGCGCGGCCCTTTCTCGATGGGAAACCAGCCACGGGGGAGCCGGGCGTCAGCGCGTGTGAAGACCACAGCGCCATGCCCCGCTACCACCAACTTGATGGATTCGATGGGGATACGAATGCACCAGCCAGCAACTTTATCTACGACTTTGAGCACTTTCGTTATCTCGTTCGGGATGATTGGACGGAGGTATTGTCCCACGATGCGGCGGGCAGCGTTGTTTCCGGAAGTATGGCGGAGCTTGTCGAGGCCTTTCGGGCGGGGTGTGACGTTAAAGTGGCGATACGTGATTTGTGCGCCGATGTGCGCTCGGGCGACGTGTCAACCCTGTCCCACGAAGTGTTCATCCCCATCGGATACACCTATTACTATACGGAGCAACAGCTCTTTATCGGTGCTGCCCATCCCACCGTACGTGTCGCTCCCTCGATTCCGCTGCGCTACAGCAGCCGTGCCTGGGATTTCGGATGGCTCCTGCCACGAACAGACGGCTACTGTGCACGCCTGCTGAACGACCCTTACACGCTGGAATTCCACCGCAGCGACGCTCGATATGCCATGCGCTGGTTTGTTCGCTGACGCTACGCGACGTGACGTTACGGGCGGCGAAAACATACCGGATTCATGGGCGTGGGATTTTGGTCAGCAACGAACCTGCGACGTAGGGTTGATCCTTCGCCAGGTTTTGGAGGTTCTCCGTCGTGAGGTGGGCGATTTCGGTCAAGGCTTCGTGGGTCAAGAAAGCCTGGTGCGATGTTACGAGGACGTTTGGGAAGCTCAGCAATCGGGAAAGCTCGTCGTCCTGAAGAATTTCGGAGGAGTGGTCGTCAAAGAAGACTTTTTCTTCCTCTTCATAAACATCCAGCGCGACGCCCCCGATAGCGCCGGATTTTATTGCCTGAATGAGGGCCCCCGTGTCGACCAGTTTGCCGCGACTTGTGTTGATGAGATAGGCCGACGGCTTCATTCGTGCAAGGGCGGGCCCGTCGAGGAGATAACGGGATTCCGGGGTGAGTGGCAGGTGAAGAGAGACAACATCGCTTTCTTCCAGCAAGGACTCGAAGTCGGTGTAGGTCACACCAAGTTCGGTGGCCCAATCAGCTGAGGGATAGGGGTCATAGGCAAGGATTCTCGTTCCGAAGCCATTAAAAATCTGTGCCGTAATACGTCCGATTTTACCCGTACCGACTATTCCCACCGTTTTTCCGTGGAGGTCGAAACCCACGAGTCCGCCAAGAGAGAAATTATATTCCCGGACTCGATTATAGGCGCGATGTATCTTTCGATTCAGGGTCAGCAACAGGGCAACGGTATGCTCCGCCACGGCATGGGGAGAATAGGCCGGTACCCGTACTACGTGAAGGCCAAGGGCTTCGGCCGCAGGAATATCCACATTGTTAAATCCAGCACAGCGGAGGGCGATAAGCTCGACGTCCAGCTCTGCTAGCTTCTCAAGGCAGGTCTGGTCCAAGCGGTCATTAACGAAGACGCAGACCGCGCGGCAGCCCGACGCACTCGTCGCTGTGTCTGTCGATAGACGAAAATCATAGTATTGGAAGCTTAGTGCGGTCCCTTCGGCGGCTTGATCGAAGTAGGTTCGGTCATAGGTGCGGGCGTCGTAGAAGGCAATGTTCATGGAAGAATACTTTCCTGATGATGTCATCGTTGGCTGGAGTTAGCCGGAGAAGCTCCCAAGGTGGGCGGCTACAGCCGAAGTGTTGATCAAGTTTAGTAGGCCACGTAGACCTATCGCAACTTGTGTCGGGACACCCCGTTGAGGCCGTTCACGGGATGGGTCCGGTGATGCATCGGGGGAAGGGAATGTGTATAGTCTCAGGGACTCCTGCAATGTCGTTCCCGTGCCCGGCAGGCGACGAAATTAACGAAAGGCATTTTCGATGCGATTGGCTGTATTGACCTTATTTCTTGCAATACTTTCTGCAGCGCCGTCTGTAGAGTTTTATGTTTCCCCCACTGGCAGTCCCGGGAATGATGGCTCCAAGGCCGCGCCCTTTGCCACGATAGGGGAAGGACAGGCAGCAATACGGAATGCGCGCGAAGCCAATCCATCGGAGGGTGCCACCCTCTGGTTTGCCGATGGGGTCTATCCCCTGAATACGTCCGTGGTTTTAGGTGCCGAGGACAGTGGTGTGTCCGAGAAGCCTGTACACTATCGGGCTGTGAATCCTGGAGAAGCCCGAATCTCGGGCGGTCGTGCTTTGAGCCCCACGGACTTCGTATCAGCAGCGGAGAACACCCGCCTGCCCGAAGGGGCCCGCTCATCGGTTGTGCAACTTGATTTGAAGGCCCAGGGTATCGACGCCCTGGGTGCCTTTCCCGACCAATATCGGACCGCGCTCCCTGTTCCGGAGTTGTTCTTCAATGGAGCGCGGATGACCCTGGCCCAATGGCCCAATGAGGGATGGGCAGAAATCGACACCGTTGTTGAGAGTGGTCCTGCACCGTGGCGAAATCATGAATCGGACGCACTGGGGATATTTACCTACAGCGGCGACGAACCCGCCCGGTGGAGCGGCGTAGAGGAGATCTGGCTGGAAGGGTACTGGTGTTTCGACTGGGCTTCAGAGACCATTCGGGTGAAGTCCGTCGATACGACGACCCACCAGATTGCCCTTGCCAAAACCCACGTCTACGGCCTCGGAAGCGGCAACCCGGCACCCCGTCGTTTCCGCGCTGTCAATCTGCTGGAAGAACTGGACATGGCGGGCGAATACTTTATTGACCGGGAATCGGGGACCTTGTATTTCTGGCCCCCGGCGTCGATGGAGAATGCCAAAATTTCCCTTTCTCTCCTGGCCGAGCCGCTTTTTACCCTCACCGAGGTCAATGATTTTACGATGAGTGGCCTTGTTTTTGAGGACTGCGCGGGCACGGCGTTGACCGTTACCGGTGGCCGTTCCGTGACGCTTGCCGGGTGCACGATTCGAAATGCCGGGCTTCAGGGTATCGTCGTTGACGGTGGCACGGCGCATACAATAGAGAGCTGCGATATACATCACAACGGTACGGGCGGTATCCAGATCGCCGGGGGTGATCGAAAAACCCTTACGCCGTCGGAACACCGGGTGGTCAATAACTATATTCACCACGTGTCGGAGCGCATGCGGACGGCGGCGTATAACCTGCGGGTGGATGGCGTGGGTATCTACGTGGCCCACAACGAAATCAGTGATGCGCCCCACCAGGCCATCGGGTGGGCGGGGAACGATCATATCTTCGAGTTTAATGACGTCCACCATGTGAGCATGAACTCGGATGACTGTGGCGCCTTCTATACCGGGCGTAACCCCTCGAATCGGGGATCCATCATTCGTCACAATTACTGGCATGAAATAGGGAGCGCCATGGCCCACGGGAGTTGCGCGATTTACTTTGACGATGGCGACGGCGGCCAGACGGTAGAAGGCAATGTTTTCTACAAGGCGTCCGGCGGCAGTTTTGGCGCCGTTTTCAATCATGGCGGTCATGACAACGTTGTGAAGAACAATATTTTCGTGGACTGTTCCCAGGCCATCGCGTCGGCTCCCTGGAGCGACGCCAATTGGCAAAAATGGCTGAAGGAGCCCATCTGGCAGACCCGTCTGTTGGAGGAAGTAGATATTACGAAGGCGCCCTTTACGGAACACTATCCTGCGCTGAAGGGCTTTTTCGAATATGAGGGGCTCCGGATGAACTATGCCTCAACGAACGTGGTTGTGGGCTGTAAGAATTATGTGGAAGGCAATTGGATCGTGGGTGATTCCCTGGTGACCATGGAAGATCCTGGGTTTGTCGATCGTGCCGGGAAGGATTTTACGCTACGGGACGATGCGGCCGTGTTTACATTATTGCCCGATTTTGTACCCATTCCTTTTGGGAAAATAGGTCGCTACCCCGATGCGTATCGTGTAGCAGGCAAGTAGTATCTCGCAAGACGCCGTGCGGTCTGCCCGGGCATTGTTGTAGACCCTGGAGGAGTGGCATAGAGTTTTCGGAGATGGAACCCAATTCGGGCCCTGTGTCGCCCCGCTGGGACTCGTATCGGCGTGTGTCGACCAAAACCCAGGACTCGCTACGCTCGCCGCTGGGCTACGATATATCGCCCACTTCGTGGACTTAATCGCCCCTTTCAGGGGCTTTCTTTATACCCCCGACTCCGCCGGTGCTTGCTGATTAAGCGAAGATAGACTTCGAGCAAATTTCCTTCGTTTTACTCAGTTTTTTTACGTAATGCCGACGGGCCCTATGTCGCCCCGCTGGGACTTGTATCGGCATGTGTCGACCAAAATCCCAGGACTCGCTACGCTCGCCGCTGGGCTACGATATATCGCCCACTTCGTGGACTTAAGGGGCCTATTCAGGGGCATTGTTTCATTGTGGTATTTTTGGTGAATCGAGCTACGGTAAAACCCACTTTTTTCTGACATCGACTTGGGTTCGGGTGGCACCATCGGGTTGACATCGAAAATCGGGAGCCCGTCGAAGGGATCTTTTGTTCGTGCATGCTTTAATGCGATTGCCCTGCCTTAAAAATAGAGGGTGATATTTTTCCTTCAAATATAGGGCCATCGATGATAGGATGGGTCCAGAAGAGAATTGGAGTAGGCTGAGACTTCACGGCGAGAAGGAGCGGGATTATGTCTATTCGATTGGGTGAGTACATCATCTATGGTGAGCTCTTCAACAAAAGCAGTTACAGCACCCATGGGTTTCTGGCGTTGCGCGGTGAGGATGATGATGGGGAAGATGATATGTATTTGCGCTTTGAGCTTACGGGGAACTGTAATGCTGACCTCCGAGGAAAGCATATTCGCTTTGAACCCGCTGAGGACGACGGCACTCAGAAGGTGATGCCACGAGAAGAGTTTCGCCGACTGAGCTCTTTTCAGAATGGTCCCACGGGAACGATGACCAATCAGGGGTGGGTACGGGCGCTGCCCTGCTCGGTCGACGAGTTCGTAAAACGCTCATCCCTCGGAGAGCCCCCACCCACGGAATGGCGCAATCACTTCTTGCTGGAATGGTTTGGTCAGAATGGGCGGGTTACGGTGGAGATAGCCGGAGCCCTGGTCGAGTATTGTGTTCGCGAAGGGGACGACGATAACGAAGACGACGAAGGGGACTGGGAGCCGGTGTTGAACCTGGCACTTCCGCCCGATTTCGATGACCCAAGCCCGACAGCGGCCCTGCAATAACGCGGTTGGAGAATGTGGGGGACTTCATCGAAATTGAAGAATTGAGCCCCTCCTTGGGGGAAGACGAATTTGACGAAGGGGATGAGTTACAGTCCGCGCTCGATGCCGAGTCCAATCGAATCGAGCGGGCGATCCGGGGGGATGGGGAGGAGGACTTCGAAGGGGAGCGGGTCCTCCACGAAATGAAGCGGATGGACTACTGCCTGGAACACGAAGAAGAAACGCCTCTTTCGGCCTTTATCGGGGACTACAATCAAATACCCGATCCCGAATCGCTGAATGACAAAGAGATTGAGATAGAGCTCAAATCTCTCCTTGCACGATTGGTGATGTATGGCGTTGTATTGGACGTTTGTGAACATTTTAGCCCCCGTGAATGCCTTCGTCTGCTGCTGAACGAGATTATTCCGGATGAAGGGGCCTACGCATCATTGGTCCGCACGGGATGGGCCCAGCACTTTTGCACCTGGGAATATTGTACGGCATGTGAAGAAGAACTGGAAAAAGAATTCAACGAAATGAAAGAATGACGGTCTGGTACGAAGTCCGTAGCAGGAACATCGAGAGAGCTTGGTGCTCCGACTTCGTGATGGGGTCTGCGCGGTAGTGACCAAAACGGACCATCGTACTATAACCGTCCATGAGGCAACCTTTCGCCCGTGGTATAGAAGGCGCAGGCGCACGTGTTCGAAGGCAAGTTGGGTTCCATGCCTGTGGTGAAGGGGGTTCTAATTCACGTCGCGAGAATTTTCCTTCCGTCGATGGTGTTGTTTTTCGGACTGGGTTTTGTGGCGAGTCCAGTTATGGCGCGCTCGGAACTACGGGGCACGTCGCATGATTCGGCGTTGGTCGCTGTCGCAAAAAACGAATACCATGGCACCGAGACGGCGCAATATCTTGCGCAGGCGGAGCGCCGAGAGGCTCATGGGGGTGATTCGCCGGTGATGCCGCTGCACACCGGGAGCGCTTATGGCTTACCTGGAATGTTGATAGGCTGTATCGCGTTGATGGTTGTCCCACTGCTCGGCATTTGCGTCTACTTGCTGGTGCGCAGCCGCCATTCCAATGCTTCCTCAATGGAAAACGATGTCTTCCACGCCGAATTGCTGAATGCTATGCCGAGTCCCGTTTTTATCTATCGGCGCACCGGCGAATTCGTCGGGGCAAATCAGGCATTTACCACACTCATGTGCGTGTCGGGGATGGACGATATCATTAACAGGCGTCCGGCCGAAATCAGTGGGCGCGCCGCAGAGGACCTTGCCAATCTTATGACGCGGACGTCTGAGTCACTTGCGCTGGTCGGTGGGAAATCTTTCGACGAGGTGAGAATTCGAACATCCGCCGTTACTACACGTCCCTATTTCGTTTCACAGGCCACCTTCGGTGATACGTCGGGGGGAGACCTCGCTACGGTCGGTGTTATGACCGATATCAGCAAGCAAAAGGTTACGGAGCAGGAACTGAAGCGATTTCGCACCGCCCTTGACGATTCTACCGATGCCGTGGTTATTACGGATAGCTCAGGTAAGCTGGAATATGTCAATGCGGTGTTTGGTTATTGGTTTGGATTTACATCGGAGCAATTGGATGCGATTGAGCTTGATGCAATCTACGGCGGCAATGGGGTATTTGCGTCCTACTTTGACAAAATTATGGAAGGTGAACCGGTAACGGGTGAATTGAGGCTCACCACCTACTATGCGAAGGAGATATCGGTTTCCGTCCGAGGAAGCGCAATTTTCGATGACGAATTCGAGATTATCGGTGCCCTGTTTCTTCATACGGATATTACGGAGCAGAAGCGAATGGAAGCCGAGCTGGAGCAACTGTCTCTGATAGACGGATTGACGGGCATCCACAATCGCCGTGCCTTTGACAAGCGTCTTGCCCAGGAATGGCGTCGTTCGCGTCGTGATGGCGAAGTGCTTTTTTTGATTATATTGGACATTGATGCGTTCAAGCTCTATAACGATCACTATGGGCACCAGGCCGGGGATAGTTGTCTGAAGGCGGTGGCCACGGGCATCAAAGAGACTTTTCGGCGGCCACGTGATTTTGTGGCTCGTTATGGTGGTGAGGAGTTCGCGATCATTATGTCGGGCATTGATGAGCCCGCTGCCCGCGCCCAGGCCGAACGACTGCGCGGCCATATCGAGTCGCTGGCGCTGCCCCATGAAGAATCTCCGACGGGTTCCTTCGTGACGGCCAGCATGGGGTTGGCGGCAACGTCATCGGAAAATGAACTGTCCGTTGAGGAATTGATCGGTGCCGCCGATCAAGCCCTCTATCGGGCAAAAGAGCGTGGAAGAAACCGCGTATGCCGGGATGGCGAGTCAGATTGAGTTTTTGCAGACACGATGCATTAAACGTTGGAGTGTATACATTGAAACGTGAACTTGTTACGAAGTGGGTTGTTGTGGGATTGCTGTTGCTGGGGAGTGTGATCCATGCTCCCGTTTCTGTCGCCGCGCCGCCCAACGTGTTGTTTATATTCGCCGACCAGTGGCGTGCACAGGCTACGGGCTATGCCGGGGACCCCAATCTTCAAGGCAAGACACCTAATCTGGACCACCTCGCCGCGGAAGGGGTGAACTTCACCCATGCCGTGTCGGGTATGCCGGTGTGTACGCCCTATCGGGCGAGTTTGTTGACTGGACAGTATCCCCAGACCCATGGGCTGTTTCTCAATGATGTCCAATTGCCCGATGAGGCGCTGACGGTTGCCGAAGTATACCGAGCGGCGGGTTACGGGACGGGGTTCATCGGAAAATGGCACCTCGATGGTCATGGCCGACGTTTGCCGATTCCCGAGGCGCGCCACCAGGGTTTTGCGTACTGGAAAGTCCTGGAATGCACCCACGACTACAACAATTCCTACTACTATGAAGATGGCAACCCGACGCCCAAAAACTGGGGTGCCTATGACGCTTTTGCGCAGACGGCTGACGCCCAGGAATATATGCGCGGGCAGGTGGGTGCGGAGAAGCCTTTTGCACTGTTTTTGGCCTGGGGGCCGCCTCACAATCCCTACCAGACGGCCCCGGCGGAATTTCAGGCCATGTTCGACGCG
>CAXBPH010000250.1:0-10251 GCA_963977445.1 uncultured bacterium
CCCGTCGAACCGTTCAACGCCGTTTCAATGGGAAAGGTAACCAACGTCTCCACTTCTTCCGGAGCGAGTCCGGGGGACTCCGTCAGGATAGTGACCTGCGGGCGATTCAGATCGGGCAGTACGTCCACAGGCAGTTGGCCGATTTCATAGACGCCGTAGCCCGTTAGCACCAACGCGGCCGCGAGTACCATGAGGCGGTTTTTGATTGAGAAGAGAATTATGCGGGAAAGCATCGGCATGTTCCATCAAGTTGGCTGGGCATCGAATTGGTTTGTGAAGAGGGGCCGGCGGCACCGGCCCCTCTTTGATCTGCTCAGTGATCTTATTTTGCCGACGCCAGGGCTTTCTTCAAATTGGCATCGGGGTCCTTCATAAAGTTCCCGCCGCACCCCGAGCAGCAGAGCCCAACGCGATAGCCTCCAAAGTCAACGTGGGCGTCCTTCTCCATCGATCCGGTTTGCTACCACTGATGGGACAGATGGCATTGTTAGCCATCTTGAGGGCATCCGATGCTACCGCCCCGTTTTTCGCCAAATGTCCTTCAAGGAGCTTCTTGATTCCCTCGATTTCCGACTTGAACTTGGTCAGCACAGTCTTGGTCTGAGCCGCGTTGCCCGCGTCACCGTACTTGTCCAGCAATTCCGCTTGCTGGCGTATCTTTCCCAGCGCCGTTTCAAGCGAGGCGGATACATCCGTCGGGAGCGCGTCGAGTTTTCCTGGTAACCCAACCAGCATGTCGCGCACCATAAATGCTATCTCGTGGACCTGATCCAGTTTGCCGTCGGCAACAACGTTATCCAGCAATTCCAAGTGTTCATCTACCTCGGCCATTATTGCCTCGGCGGAATCGGGGACCTCCATTTTTCCTTCGTGTGTGTCGTGACCGTCGGCGTGGGACGCCTCATGGGTATCGCCGGTTTCCATGTGGGCCTCACCGGCTTCCATGTGGGCCGACTCGTGGGCCTCGCCGCCCGTGGCCTGCGGCATGGTATTTTCAACCTTACCCACAGCATCCCCTTCGTTTTCCTTCGCCGAGCCGCATCCGCTGGCAAGCCCGATGACTAAACAGAGTCCCAAACCCAGTTTTAATGCTATTGTGTTCATTTTAGTCTTCCTTATGGTTGTTGTTTCCGGTACGTTCAGCGGAGTCTTGTGTGCTTTCGATGGCGGGAACGCCCGTAGACATCTGGGTCTTCCCTGCCAACATTCGAATCTGGTAGAGGCCCGTGACCGCAACGATATTGCCGTCTTGGAGTCCCTCTGTGACCAAAATTTCACTATCCCGTTGGCCGTAGGCTGTAACGGGGCGCGCGGTGAACACTTCGGGAGCTGTTTTTACGTACACCAGCGTACGACCACTCTCATTTACTATGGCCGCCTTCTGAACCATCAAGCCCGTCCGTACCTGTTTCGACTCGATAAATACGTCCATGGCCATGCCCGCGCGAAGGAGACCTTCCCTGTTGTCCACGCTGAACACTGCCTTGACCGTTCTCGTGTCCGGGCTCACCGTACTTCCGATATAGACTAGAAGGCCCTCGAAACGCTCCTGTGGATAGGCATCCGAAAGAATAACGGCTCTTTCGGCCTGCTGGACAGCGGCAAGGTTCAACTCGTAAATATCCGCTTCGACCCAAACGACCGATGTGTCGATGAGCTCGAACAGCATTTTCGCAGGCTCGATGTATTCGCCTGGCGCGATGTCGGCCGTGTCGATGACCCCGTCTATCGGGCTCGTGAGGTCCAGTATGCGAAGGGAATCGCTGTCGGTCGCGCCGGCATGCAGTTTTTCCAGGGTCCGCTCCAATCCAGCGACACGTTGCCGCGATATTGCGACAGCGGATGAACTTTCCTGCTTGCGTCGACCACTTACGGCATCGCCGAGTTTCGAAACGCGCTCGAATTCTTGTCCCGCTAGTGCACGTTCTTCGCGCGCCTGTTGAAGCTCGCTTTCGGTGCGGGCTATTTCGGCGTTGAGCGAAACCGTGCTGGAGATATCCGTGGTCTGTTCAATGCGGGCGATAATCTGGCCTTTCTTTACGAACGTACCCTGCGAAGGGATTTCGTCGCCCGGCAGCACACGCCCGGGAAATGGCGCATGCACCTGTGCGTTGCGAAGCGTAGGTGTGACAACAGTTCCAAGGGTCTTCAGTTGGTCTGGACGCGTTGCTTCCGTGGAACGAGCGGTGCGTATATTCAAACTGAATTGAACTTCCTTAGAGACGAATATAGGTTCGCCAATGGCCGGGCCCGCTGTCGTGGCGAGACTCTCACCTGAATGGTCTTCTCCCCCGTGTGGCCATGCGGGGCGGGCGACGAAGCTTGTAACAAGCAACAGAACCACGATACATATCCGTGTGTCTGGTTGGAATTGCCGAATCACTTCGCACCTTCTTTCAATTCTCCGCGCGTTGCGCGGCCCGCCCAAAATCCCACGAAGGCGGCTCCCGCGACGCCCCCTATCCACAATAGCGCGACCTGCGCGGTTTTTTCGGACGCACCTTCATCCTCCATATGCCCGGCCTCCGTTTCCACCGGAAAGGCGATGCCATCTATCGAAAAAAAATCGTTGAGGCCGTCTAATGTCACGTCTACAAGGAGAGCGTACGCCATCCCACGGGAAAGGGTTGCCGCTGCGGCGTATTCACCGGGTACGGTCGTGGGTGATACTGTAAGGTTGGTATCCACCTCACCACCACTCAATGTTAATTCCAGGTGGGCTCCATCTTGAGGCTTATTGGTGAACTTGTCCGCAAGTAAAAGTCGGAGCGGTACGGGAGATCCGGTAATCCCATTCCGGGCGTCGTAAACCACAGTAAGTTCCAGTGCTTCCCCGGTTCCCGAGAAAGAGCGCCGAACGCTTGCCGAATTGGGCGCAGGCACCATCACCGGCTCGTCGTGGGATTCTCCTTCATGCGCGCGTGCCGGTCCCCCAGCAACTGCCGCAGCAATGATCGTGGCGTACCATAGAACATTTAGCGTCGATCTGAATAGGGTTCGATTCATCAGTCTGTCACCTTTACTATGGCATCCGCCGGTTTGGCTGTTGCAGCCCATTCAAGATTTCCCCCTACGGCGCGCTCTAATTCGGTGTACGCGGCGCCAAAGTCCGCACGGGCCCTTCCGTAGGCGCGTTCGCGGTCAAGGAGCGCCTGCTGTGCAAATAGCAGAGGGTACACGCTTTGCTCCCCGGCTTCGTACATGATACGCGCCAACTGGACATTCTTTTCTGCGAGCGGTATGGCTTTGTCCCTGAGCAAGACAATCGAGGAATTCGCGGCATTGAAGGCCGCCTCGGCCTCGGCAAGTTCGGAAGCCACGCTGTCCAGCAGGCTATCCAACTCCTTGTGGCGCTGTACCGCGGCGATCTCGGATTTCCTTATTTGGGCCTGATTCTGGTCCCAGAGCGGCAACACAAGTTCGATAGAGGGACCGGCCACCGCCTTTATCACCTTTTCCTTCGGAGAGTCCGGTGATTCCGGCATGCGGGGTTGACTGGCCTCCTCCGTCCGTTCCGCTTCCACGCCGAGACTGAGGCTCGGAATGCGAGACAGTCGCTCCCTCCGGACTTCCTCGGCGGCGATACGTACGCCGAGAACGGACGCTTGCGCATCCAGGCGCTGACGGGTGGCCAGCAGAAGCAGGGCGGCAGAGTCCAACGGCAACATGAAAGGCTCCGGTAGCCTGTCGGTCAGCTCGGTGGCCACTGCGATGCGTATGACGCCCATCAATCGGTAGAGCTGGGCGCTTTCCTGAGCGTGGTCTCGGGCCAGTTCGTTGACATGGTCTTGCCCATCCACGAGCGCGGCCTCGGCCAGATATACGTCTTGAATTCCGGTGTCCCCGGCATTGAACTGTTGTTGCGCGAGCGCCAGCGAACGTTCGAGCAGGCGAAGGCCTGCCTCGGCCTGTTGCTGCGCTTCGATTGTTGAAAGCAGAGCATAGTATTTCGCCTTCACTTCAGCCCGGAGTTCGATGGCGGCATTCGCCGCCTGCAAGACCGTTCGCTCAAGCTTCGATTCCGCAATCCGTTTGCGCAGGGGCAACTGCCAGAGCTCCGTGAGTGACTGGACGAGGCTGCCTCCCAGCCGAGAACGGCCCGAGACGTCGGGCACACCGAGGCTGAACGACAGGGTAGGATTCGAAATTAAGCTGGATTGCACGAGATCCGCCTGGGAAACACCGATCTCTAGGAACTGCGCTTGAAACGCCGGATTATTCAGCAGAGCCACCATGATAGCCTCATCCAAGGTCACACCTCCCTCCAGCGCCTCGCGAACTCGCTTGGCGGCTGGATCGGCCGGTGTATCCGGGGAATAGGCGACAGCGGTTCCGGTCCGCCTCGCGATCATGTCACTTGCCTGGTCGTAGCTCGATTTTGCGTCAAGCGTAACGCAACTCAGCGGGGTAAGGGCTATCAGCAGCATGGATATGAAGAGCAGTAGAAGTTTCATACAAGAAGTGTCCCGGGTGCCGAAGCGCCCAGACCCTCGAAGATGATGGGGATTGATTTGCAACCTGGGGGCTGCGCAGCGAAGAATTGGCCCTGTGGAGCCGCCCCAGGTCCATTTAGAACCCAGGTGACCGTCGGCCAGGAGTTGTCGTGCCTCACCATCTAATAATGTCGCCTCACTGCTTGGTTCGTTTACTCCGGTCGGACTCTGATCGCGGTGCCTTTATCGCGATCACGAAATCGCCGAACGCGAGATTCATTCGCGTGGCCGTCCGGTAATTTTGCAACGCCCGCCCCAGCCAGGGCGAGCCTCTATCTCGCTCATAGCAATTGACGTGCCAAAATAGTTCGCAGCAAAACGTTAAGAAAACAAGACTTTCGGCCAAAGCCAGTCCCGTGGCTGGTCAGAAAATAACCACCCCTGGTCAGCCTCTTTGCGCGTCGGGTGTGGTATGCGCTGCTCAAAAGGCAATCGGTGATTCAAAAGTTTCAACCGGAGCCGGACCGCAGAGAGCGGAGCGTGAAAGCCCGCCAAGACCTAGGAGTCTGACTCCGAATCCCCGTGGCGCACGCGAAATCAGTTGCGAGCAGTGCGCGGAGCGACGAGGACGCAATATTGATATTGTTAGGAGGAGCGACAAAGCAATGCGACGCAAATGGTTTCGCCCGAAGGGTTTGTCCCCAGCACACCGTCTGCTGCGTTGCAGAATTGCAACGACCGTCAGGTCGCGTTGTTTCTGCGCCTTGCACCCGGCGCACTGGGGACAAACGTGCATCCGCGTGGATTCGGAGTCAGACTCCTAGCTGGACAAGAAGACAGAGTCACAACATCTGACCATGACCGAAGCTGAAAATGCCGGAAAACTGCCTGTCCGGTCTGTTCTTGACGCGTGTCTCCCCCGCTGCCTCGCTATACCTGCTCCGGCGAAAAACTATCGGAGAGGGCAATATACTTATTCATGGCATTTAAATAGGCACTCACGGCGGCCTGGATGATATCGGTGCTTGCCCCGTTGCCCTTGTAGGTCTTTTCGCCGAAGGCAACGGTGACATAGGCCTCACCGAGGGCGTCTTTGCCCGGGGTTGTGGCCCGAATGTCGAAGCGCTCGAGACGCCCGGAAACACCCACGATCCGTTCAATCGCATTACAGGCGGCGTGGACTGGCCCATCGCCTATGGCAGTGTCGGTGAAGGTCTCCTCACCCTTTCGCAGCGATACGAGGGCCATCGCCGGGTCATTGCCCGAGGTGCGGAGGTCCTTGAGGTGGTAAATTTCAAAACTCTCGTTGTGCAGGGCAACAATCAGCATGCGCAGATCGTCGTCGTAAACTTCCTTCTTTTTGTCCGCAAGATCAATGAATTTTTCATAGAGGGTCTTGAGTTCAGGCTCGGAGAGCTTGTAGCCCAATTCCTCACTGCGGTTGGCCAGTCCGGCACGGCCCGAATGTTTTCCAAGCACCAGTTCACTACGGCTGCGGCCTACCGACTCAGGCGTCATGATTTCATAGGTCTGGCGGTTGGCAATCATGCCATGCTGGTGGATGCCCGATTCATGGGCAAAGGCATTTCGGCCAACGATAGGCTTGTTATAGGGAACGGTAAGCCCCGTTATCTTGCTCAACAGGCTGCTGGAGGGCACCAATTCGAGGGAATCTATCCCACAATCATAATCGTAGACGTCCTGGCGGGTGCGCATGGCCATGACGACCTCTTCGAGGGACGTGTTGCCCGCGCGCTCACCGATGCCACTCACGGTGCACTCAATCTGCCGTGCCCCACCCTGGACAGCCGCAAGGGCGTTGGCTACCGCCAGGCCGAGGTCGTTGTGATTGTGTGAGGAGAAGATGACCTTGTCCGAGCCAGGCACGTTGGCAATAACGTGTTCAAACATGCCGCGGATTTCACCGGGGGTCGTATAGCCTACGGTATCGGGCAGATTGATTACATCGGCCCCGGCCTCGATGGCTACTTTCGTTACTTCGACCAGGAATCCCCAGTCGGAACGCGTAGCGTCTTCGGCGGAAAACTCGACCCGGCCTACAAGATTCTTGGCCAGTGCGACAGCCTTTGCGGCATTGTCCAGGACTTCCTGGCGGGTCATGCGGAGTTTATGTTCCAGGTGGATATCGGATGTGGCGATAAACGTGTGTAAGACCGGGCGACGGGCGGGCTCCAGGGCGGCGGCGGCGCGCTCGATATCGGCAGGCAAGGCCCGGGCAAGGGCGGCAACCCGTGAATTCTCCACGTGCTTCGCCACTTTTCGGACCGCTTCGAATTCCTGGTTGGACGCAATAGGAAAGCCTGCTTCAATAATATCCACGCCAAGCCGGTCGAGTTGCTTCGCCATCTGCAACTTTTCGTGCTCGTCCATACTTGCGCCCGGCGATTGCTCCCCGTCCCGCAACGTTGTATCGAATATTTCTACGCGTTCCGCCATTCGTCGAACCTCTCCTGCGTGCCCTCGGCACCGAACCGTCGTCTCGTCGACGGGAAATTGTCAATTCAGCTAACCATCTTCATGGGAATGGCACTGCCATCCCTATAGTATAAAGCCCGCTTTGGGACCTAAGCAACGTAAGGGCACCACTTATATGATGTGTCGGGGCGGAATGTATGCCGCAGGGGGCCTCACGTCTTGATGATAGACCGGTAAAGATTGATATACTGGGTTCTATGAACACTGTACATCACAAAGCCACCCGTCGTGCCATTCTCGAAATCCTCTATGACGCCTATCTGGAGGATCCCCTTCGCATGGTAGAGCCGGAGCCGTTTTATCTGCATCCGTCGATAGATCGGAAGACCATCGTCCCCAACATGCACTACCTCTACGACCGGAAGCTTGTCGAGATGATGATGGGCTACACGCCCCCCATGTTCTCCGCAGTTCGAATCACGGCTGCGGGGGTCGATCTTGTGGAAGACCGGTACACGTTTAACCTGCAGTTTCCCCCCGAGCCCGAAGCGGGTGGGATCGGCGAAACGGCGATTCCCTACCTGGTGGAACAGCTGATCGCCCAGGGTGACTTATCCCCCCTGGATGGCTGGGTACGCCGCCAATTGCTCGGTGATATTCAATATCTACGAAATGAATTGTCCCAATCGAAAGATCACTGGCGTCCCGAAGTGATCGGTGCACTGCTGGATTGGATTACGCTGCGTCACGAGGCGTCAGGCGGCGCACTGTCGGCCGTTGTTCATTTGCGGACGGCGGTCGGTACCGGGGCGGAGCCCACACAGCACTGAATTGGGCCGTCTCTACGCGGCAGAGCTCGAAAGGGCTCCAATAAAATCTTCGATCTTTGAACGGTTCTTATTGAGTTCTTCCGTAACGGCTTCGCAGGTCTCGTCGGTCAGGCCCAATTGTAGTTTCAAAGATTCGGTCAGCACGGGGACGCATCCATTGCTGGATTCACCGAGACCTGCCCGATAGGACAAGTAGTTTGCTGCCGCCACGATTCGGGTCAGGTCTTTATCGACGGTCGCGGCATCGGGGTTATGGTGAAACTGGACGGCTTCGACGACGCTCTCGGGAAGATTCCAGTGATCGGCAAGGCGCGCACCGATGAGGGCGTGGGTCATTCCGAATACCCGCTGTTCAACTTCTGCGATTGAGATCGACTCCTTCTGCGCTTCGGCAGCCGCCTGACGAAATTCGGTGGGATAGAGCCAGTCGAGGGCTATCTTCCCCATGTCGTGCAGCAACGCTGCTTCGAAACAACCATCGACATTTTTTCCCGTGAGTCGCGCAATCTGGTCTGCGGCCATCGCCGTGGCCAGTGAATGGCGCCACAATTGCACCCGGTCGTAATTGGAAGGTATGGACTCAAAGGCGTTGAAGGCCGTGGCCGTAAGTGTGAGATTTCGCACTTCCAGAAACCCCAGAACGACAATGGCCTGGGTGACGCTTTTTATTTGGCGATAGAAGCCATAGTACGAGGAATTCACCAGCTTAAGTAAGGTCGCCGACAGGCTTACATCGGCAGCGATAAGGCGACCAAGATCGATAGCTGAAGCGTCTGGATCTGCTGCTGTGCTCAAGATCTTTCCGAGTACGGCGGGCAGGGTGGGGAGATCCCGGATGCGAGACAGCGCCCCCTCAATGTCAGATGTTTCCACTAAAACAGTCCCTTCTGGAGTTTTGTCCATCACATTGGCTATAGTCATGATACGTTACAATCTTCCAGGAAGCAAGCGACCCACCCCAAATTCAGTCCCGTGGGTGAGACGTTCCACGACGGCGAGCACAAGGAGTTCATCGATGCCCGTATCAAGTACCCTCCCCGAACCCGGCCAGGCAGCACCCGCCTTTACAGGGGTGACGAATGATGGCGAAAAAGTCCGCCTGAGTCAGTACAAGGGGAAGTTCGTCGTGCTCTACTTCTATCCCAAAGACAACACGCCCGGATGCACCGTTGAAGCGAAAGCATTTCGGGATGCCCTCGAGGAGCTGGACGCCGCCGGTGCGGTGGTCCTTGGTGTGAGCCCGGATAGTGTCGCTTCCCATTGTAAGTTCATCGCCCGATTTGAACTTAATTTCCCCCTGATTGCCGATGAAGATCAGGCAATTGCGGAAAAATACGGCGTGTGGGTCGAGAAAAACATGTATGGAAAGAAATACATGGGCGTTCAGCGGGCCACGTTTCTCATCGATCCCAAAGGAAAAGTTGCGGCTACCTGGCCGAAAGTAAAGGCCGATGGCCACGCAGAGCAAGTGCTGAAAACCCTCACCGAACTCCTTGCATAATACGCCGAAACTTTTTCACACGCTGCCCCCTTCCCCCAAAATACTCCGGTCTTATTCTGCCGGTGCGTGGAGCTGTCCGTCTTTCAGGAGTGGGATGCGCGACTGGAAGAAAGTTTCCTGAACGGCCGATAAATTCCGCGGTGCCCAGTCATTGGATTCCAGTAGCCCTTCATAAATTGTCCAACGATTGGTGTTTTCGCTCATTACAACGAGGGCTTCCCTATCGCGTTGGCTACTTGTGGTCGCCTTCTTGTAGGCACTGGTACGCTTGATGGCGATAAGGCCGTTTTTCTCTTCTGCAGCAAATCCTGAATCCAGTAACGCCGAGACGAGTGGTTGACGGATGGCGCGGGTACGTATTGCCTGACGCATCTCCGGTGTATCCACGATCAGCCCCTCGCTATCGTCAAGAGAAAATTCCGTGTTGCCCGCGCTGACGTTGGTTTCAATTTCCACGGCCAGTACGGAAAGCTTTTCCGCGGGCAAATCGGTGTAGTCTGGAGTGAGGTGCATGAGCGAATTGGTCGTCGAACATCCTGCAATGCAGACAAACAAGGCGACGGATAGAAAAATAGACTTCATGGGGTTCCTTTTTCGGGGGCGAGAACGACACGGTTCTTACCGCTCCGTTTGGCTTCATAGAGGGCCTGGTCCGCGGTGCGCAGCAAGTCCTCTGCATTCTGCATGGTGGCGTATTCGAGGACACTCACACCCCCACTGATGGTGACCTGATATTCGGGGGGGGTATCCTGAAACGGTGTTGCCGCAATTATATCTCGAATGCGTTCCCCTTCTACCTCCGCACCTTCGCGGCCGGTCTGGGGCATGATGACGACGAATTCTTCGCCACCGTAGCGCGCGATAAGATCGCTCTTCCGAACGCATTTCATCGTGCGATCGGCAATCTCTTTCAAAACGGTATCTCCGACCAGATGGCCGAAAGTGTCATTTAGCTTTTTAAAGTCGTCTACGTCAAAAATCAGGACGGACAGCGGAAGTTTATATCGGCTGGCCCGATCAAATTCCTGGAGGAGGTGCTCGCGAAAGTGGC
>CAXBPH010000251.1:0-10245 GCA_963977445.1 uncultured bacterium
TTATAAGTTTTTCCCAGCTAATCTCCGTAGGTGCCGTGCCCCTGGATGAATCGCCGGCAAGCGCGGGTGAATGGGGCTATCGTCCGGCCAATGGCAGCACCACCATGTCCAATCCACCTGCTTTTGTGTGGCGACCGGTTAAGGACGTGGGGAGCTATGTGGTGGTGGTGGCCCGGGACACCGCCTTTCAGGAGGATGTTCAGACCTGGAAGGAACTGCCCTGGTCTTCCTTTGCCCCCGACGCAACCCTGGCATCGGGGGACTGGTTCTGGCGCTATGCGGCGGTGGATGACGCAGGTGTTCAAAGCAACTGGAGTCAGGCACGGGCCTTTACCGTGGCCCCGGAAGCAAAAGCCTTTCCCAAGCCCGATAGAGCGGAGCTGGTGCGTCGTATTCCCGAATCCCACCCCCGACTCTTCATTCGCCCCGAAGAAGTAGGCGGACTTCGTGACGCCACGGAAGGGCGACTGAAGGTCCAGCGAGATGGCCTCATTGCCCGTGCAGAAAAACTCCTGGCCTCTCCCCCCGACACCACCGAGCCGCCCACCTACCCGAAAGGCACGGTGACAAAGAGCAAAGAGTGGAAGACAATCTGGTGGGGCAATCGCACCCGGGCCATCGCGGTCACGGACAGTGCAGCGACCCTGGCCTTCGCGTACCAGCTTACGGGCGAAAAGAAGTACGGTGACGGTGCGAAAAAGCTGCTTCTGGCCTTTTGTGAATGGGACCCCCGGGGCGCGACGGGTTATGCCTACAACGACGAGGCGGGTATGCCACTCCTGTATTACCCCGCCCGCGCCTATACCTGGGCCCACGACCGATTCAGTCCCGAAGAGCGAAAGAAAATGGTCGAGATCATGACCATTCGCGGCGGGGATTGTTTCCAGCACCTGAACAACAGAAATCATCTCTGGAATCCCTATGCCAGTCATTCCAACCGGGCCTGGCATTTTCTCGGCGAGGTGGCGATAGCGTTCCAGGGGGAGATTCCCGAAGCCGACCAATGGTTGGACTATGCCATGACCATTTTCTACACCTGCTATCCCGTGTGGGGCGGCGAAGATGGCGGCTGGCACGAGGGGCTGGCCTATTGGTCCAGTTATATGAGTCGCTTCATGTACTGGGCCTTCGCCTCCCAGGCCGCCTTCAATATCGACCCCTTCGAGAAGCCCTTCTTCGCCACCACGGGTTATTACGCCCTATATTCCATGCCACCGGGAACCTTGGAAGGGGCCTGGGGTGACCAGGCGCAAAACATGTCCTCCGCCAAGATCGCCAACCTGATGCAGACCTTTGCGGCCGGCGCGCGGAACCCCCACTGGCAGTGGTATGCCCAGGTAAACGGCGCGGTTACGCCGGGTAGCTACATGGGCATCATCCAATCCTTCCGCAGTGGCGATCTGGTTGCAAAAGTGCCCGAAAAACTACCGTCCTCCCAGGTTTTCCCGGCAGCGGGCCTCGGTATCCTCAATACAGACCTTCTGGATGGGAGCAGCAATATCCAAATCCAGATGAAGAGCAGTCCCTTTGGACGCCAGAGCCACGGCTACAACGCCAACAATGCCTTCCTCGTCAGCATGGCAGGGGAGCGGGTCTTCCGGAAAACCGGCAAGCGCGATGTCTATGGCAGTCCCCACCATAAAGAGTGGATGTGGGAAACCAAGTCGGACAACGCGATTCTCGTCAATGGAAAAGGCCAGACACCACACAGTGCGTCGGCGACGGGCCGCATCACCAACTTTCAAACGTCGGATACTCTCGACCTGCTTGTGGGAGAAGCGGGGGATTCCTATGACAATCTGAATCGGTGGACCCGCCGTATCTTTTTTCTGAAGCCCTGGGCCGTCGTGATTCACGATGTCCTCGAAGCACCGGAAGCGTCGGATTTTCAATGGCTCCTCCACAGCACGGGCAACTTCACCATCGACGACAACGGTGCCTATTGGCAGGGCAAGCCCGGCACGGTTGACGTGGAGTTTGTCTATCCCGAGAAGCTCAACATTACCCAGACCAAAGAATACGACACGCCACCCCACGAATGGGCCAAGTTCGAATTGGATGAAGTGCACCTGACAGCCGCGACGAAGGAAAAGTCGAAGAAACAAGAGTTCATCACAATTCTGTCGTTTAACGATGCCGACGTGGAACACAAGTATCAGCGGAAAGACGGCGTAACAACCCTGGCCATCGGCCTGCCCGATCGTGCCGTGGCCCTCCAGCTTAGTCCGGAAAAATTTGAGGTGCGTGAGTAGCCAGGGGTTGCACCCATCCCACAAAAATTATGATTTATGGACAAGTAATGGGTGCCAACAAAGAGTCACTCCGCCAAAACAAACTGAACCCACCAATCGTGCCGCGCGATCCGGTATTTCCGGTCGAAGATGCGCCGCAGGAGGATTCGTGCGCGGGTTGGGCGATACGACTACGCCTTTACATCAAGGTCAAGGCCAAGCAAAATGCACTATTCTCAATGACCTAGTGAAGACTTCTTACAAAGACATAGACCCTAACGACGTCTCACAGTTCCTTCGCACGAACTGGAGTACCAGATCGCGCGGCACGTCCATGGTTTGTCGTTCTTACTGTAAAAAGTTGTGTGACTACATGGTTCGCAAGAACCCTTCGAGTCGTCCTTTTACCTCCGGCACTCGAAGTATCAAATAATTCACCCCCACTAAATGTCCACGAACCAAAATTCACGGTCGATTCTGGCCCAGCCTTCGCGCTGCGGCCAGAATTTTTTCTGCCGTATTCTCCCATCGAAATTGTTGGGATTGCACGTGTCCCCGCTCTTCACACTGTTTGCGCAGACCTTCGTCGGTGAGTAGTCGTTCGAGACCTTCGGCGATAGCGCCCGTGTCGTCCGGAGCGACCGTGACCCCGGCATCGCCGACGATTTCCGGCAGGGACGAGACGTTGGACGTTAAGACGGCCGTTCCCACCGCCATCGCTTCGGCCACGGGGAGTCCGAAGCCTTCCCACAGAGAGACAAGGGCCAATACATCGGCCTTTGCCATCAGGGCGGCCAGGGCATCCTCGGGCACGTAGCCCAGGCGATAGATGCGGTGAGACAGGGGCGAGGCCGCAATGGCGCGGTGGGTGGCCTCGGCCTGCCAGCCATCGGCACCGGCCAGGACGAGATGGTGGGGGAGCTCGGGGTGGGTCGTGCAGACCTGGGTGAAGGCTTCTATCAGGCGAACCAGATTTTTTCGGGGTTGGACCTGGCCTACATAGAGCACAAAGCGATCCGGGAGCCCGGGGATTGTAGTCGCCGGTGCCTCGGAAAGGTTCAGGAAGTGGTCGGCGATACCCAGTGGGACCACCGTAATGTTTTCGCGAGCGACGCCGTAGTAGATTCCCAACGACGTGGCGGTAGATTCACTGATGGCGACGAGGTGTCCGGCCCCACGGATGGCATGGGACGTTTTCAGCCTCATGCCCAGGCGCTTCCGCCAGGGGAAATAGTCCGGGTGACTGCAAACGGCCAAATCGAGTACGGAAACCAGCGCGGGACAGGGGCACCGCCAGGGCAGCTGGGCCACGGGCGAAAAAAAGACATCCGGCGTATCGCGGCGGAGCTCTTTGGCCAGTGCCCGGTGGAGCCAGAATCGGCACCTCGGTAGCACCCGGATTTCTCCGTTGGTTTTCGGAAAGTCCGAGTGAGGTTCTTCGTCAAGATAAATGCGGAGCGTTGGTTCTTCCGCCAGCGCCCCCATGGCACGGAGCAGTTCCCGACAATATCGCCCTGCCCCTGCGGGGTGGCGGGCGTTGGCGAGCCGTCCGTCGATGCCCAGGATCATGAGGTGATCTCCCTGGTTTCACTGGACACCGTAGTCGCACCCGCAGCGAAGCATGCCGCAGGAAAAATAACGGCCACCACGAGGCGCGGGACCATGGCATCACCAAGCCAATAAAACAGGCCGAGGGCCACGCAAAAGAAAAGATGAACCCTAAGCAGCACCGTGCCCTGTTGTGCGATACCCGCGCGAAGGACCGCGACCTGTTGCAGGGCCAGGCTGAAGGTTGCGGCGGCCACGGCACTCCACCCGGCACCGACAATGCCGAAGCGAGGCACGAGTACCAGGTTCAGCGTCAGGCTCAGAAGACCCAGGCCGAGATTGATGTGCATAACCGTCTTTGGCCTGTCGAGGGCAATCAAGGCCTGGCCTATTATCCCCGCCTGCACCGCGAGACAGGTCGCAATGAGCAAGAGTCCCAGGGCCTGCGTTCCCGATTGGTAATCCGATGTAAAAAGGATGGCGAGCAGGGGGTTGGCCACGGCGATGAGGAAAAGGGTAACGCCGTAGCCCGCCATGGCGGTGAGCGTCATGGTTTGTTGGATGAGCTGCCCGGCGGGGCCCGTGTTGCCGTCCCGAAGCCGTTCCGCGAGGGTGGGCAGATAGGGAATCAGGGCCGCCCGGAGCACCCGCGACAGAAGTCCCGGCAGACGCTTGGCCATCTCGAATATGGCTGCCGTGCCCAGGTCAAGCCAGGCCACAATCAGCAGGGTATCGACCCGTTGATAGACGAAATTCATGATGTTGTTTATGTAAAGGGGCGTAGCAAAGCGCAGGGCATTGGGGACCGCCCTGGGTTCGCGCCCCTTGGCGTCGTCGGGGCGGTGCAATCCACCGAGGAGCAGAACAATGCCGCCGATTCCCGCCAGACCATGGGCAAAGAGAAAAGCGATGGGTTGGGGCGAATCCAGTTGAAAGAGCGCAGTAAATTCGACGAGGAGCAGGCCCGGCATGAGCATCATGGCGCAGGCGCGACGTCGGTAGTATTGCCGTCCGGCCAATGCCGCCAGCAGGAAATCACGGAGGAGCACGACGACCACGAGAAGGGGAAGGGCCCCGGCCAGTGCGGGCGTGTCTGGCAAGATGAATTGAATCGACTGGGGCCACAGGGGGCGGGCCATCACGAGGAGCAGCACCAGGGTCGCCAGGGCGAGGGCAACACGAAACTGCAGGCGCAGGAGCCCACGGGTCAGGTGGTGCCCCTCATCTTCCTTTGCGGCCGCGAGCAATTTGGGCAGGGCCGTCGGGATGCCGAGTCCTCCAAACAAGCCCACAAACTCGGCGACGAGCAGGGTTAAAGCCACCTGCCCCACACCCGCGGGCGGCAGACTGTTGGTGAGCAGTTTTCCCAGCGCGAGGAGGGCCACCGTGGCGAAGCCCACCGCCGCCACCGACCAGAGGCTGCCGGAACGGGTGGAGCCTTTCACGACGTCCCGGGGAGCCCGTTCATCGCGCCCGTGCACGGGGAGCATGGTGCTGCGGGGCCGTCGCTCATGCCCGATCCAGCTCCCGGGCATAGACCCGCAAGGTCAACAAGGCGAAATACAAAATCATACCGAGGACGGCGCCCAGCAGGGCTGCGCCGCCTACCAGCACATAGCGATGGGGCCCGGCCGGCGACTCCGGCGTGATGGCCTTGGCGGCGATACGGACGGGGTCCTGGAGCGTTTCGTTGGCGGATTTGGCATCTTCCAGGGCGGCGATCACAGGTTTTACCCGGTCAACGGTAGCTTCGGCCTCTTCCAGCTTTCGTCGTGCCAACGCGCGATTGGCGGGGGCATCGGGGGTGTCCACGGGGGCCAGTGCCGCCACACGTTGGGCAACATAATCCCGTTCCGCCCGCGAACCGGCCAAGGTGGCTTCCAGATTGGCTTCGGTGACCGACAGCTCCATGACGACAGCCACGGGTGCCTTCGAAACATAGGACTTCAGGGCGGTCAATGCGGCTTCGTCCCGTGCCAGGGTCTGCTCAAGGGATTGGAGGTGCTCTTTCAGTGCCCGGGCGGCCTCGGCCTGCTCCGATGCGCTCTGGGCGAGTCCATCTACGTCCGGGCCCTGGAGCAGTTCATCCTGCACGGCAACGGCGGCATCCAATTCGCCCCGCATGGCATCCAGCTTTGACTGAATAGCGACGGACCGTGCCTCACGATCCTCCTGGGCGATACTTGCGGCGAAGCTTTTGGCGGCTTCGGCCCAGGCATTGGCGGCAGCGGACGCGACTTCAGGGGCCTCGGCCGTGAATTCCAGGGATACGACCCGGCGATAGACGACGTTGTCGTGGGTCTGCAACGCGACCTGGGTTTTGGCCTCCATGGCATGACGGACCTCTTCGAGGGTCCATTCTTTGGGGGCGACACCCGTTTCGGTATAAATGGCACCAAGCCCATCCTTAAGTTGGGCGGCCATGGCGTCGGTGCGGAACAGGGTTGCGTAATCTGGCGGTGCAATGGTCCCTTGTGGTGCCGGGTGGGCTTTGGGGTCCATCCCGAGAGCCTTTTTTACATCATGTCGCAGACTACCCATGGGTCCACCCATTCCAGGGCCCTGTTCGCTCGGGGGCGGGGCCATGGGGCCCGGAGCGAATCCCGTGTCCAGGAGCAGCGTTGCGGTGGCGCGATAGCCTTCCACCCGGTGCTCGGTCAGATACCAGGCACCACCGCCGGCAAGTCCGCCGACGAGGAGAACAAAAAAGACGAATCCGAATAGAATTTTTGTGCCGCTTTTGGCCATGGGGTATTCCTTCCAATAGTTCAATGATGGGCACAGTATAACAACGGCTCTGGAAACGCACAAGCACCCGCACCAATTTGAGGGCGATGGATTGACCATCGGTCTCGTCCCAAACTCAATTTATCGGTGGCCCGGACGATCATCCCATCCTTCCCGTTGTGTTAAGATCTTGCCCTGTAACTGCCCCAAGCTCCGGCGCGTGCCGTTGAACCCTGAAGGAATACCATGCTTCCCCCGAAAATCGTTGAAAAACTCGGTCGTCGCATCGAAAAGCTGAAACAATGGCGCTATGTTCACGTGGCCGACGTGGTCCTGGAAATGGCCGAAGCCACCGAGCCCTTTCGTCAGCCCCCCGTCTCCCTTCACTACGAACCGGCCCCCGTGGGCTGTACCTTTGGCACCCACTGGAATACGACCTGGTTTCGTGGCCGTATTGAGGTGCCCCGCAGTTGCAAGGGCAAGCGTGTTTTCTACCGTCATCAAAGTCACACCGACAAGCTTCTGTGGCTCGATGGCGAGGCCTTCGCCGGGATGAATCACGGTCACGAGGAGGTGTTGATTCATCGCAGTGCCCGGGGTGGCGAATCCCATGAGATTTACGTCGAAGCCTATACGGGCCACCTCATGCCCGGCATGGATCCCTTCAGCGACAAAATGTATACCCATCAGTTCACCGAGCGGGACCCCGGTATCGAGCCGCCCCTGCCGCTGGATTCGAGCGATCTGCTTTACGAGCGGGAACACGCCGCGGCCCTCTATTATGATGCCGATGTGCTCTACCGCACGGCCATCATGCTCGATGAAAGCAGCCTGCGTCGGGCAAAATTGCTTGCCGCGTTGAATGAAGCCCTGAATATGGTTTCCATGCAATGGACGGACGAATCGGAGCTGGAGCAATCTGCCGCCGCCGCCCGGAAGCGACTCGCGCCGGAACTGGCCACCAAGAATGGCCCCACCACGCCTACCGTCGGTATTGTGGGCCATTGCCACATCGATATCGGCTGGCTCTGGCCAGTGCGGGAATCCATCCGTAAGGCGGCGAAGTCTTTCACCACCATATTGAATCTGATGGAAGATTACCCGGAATTTCGCTTTCAACAGTCCCAGCCCTGGCTCTACGATGTGTTGGAGACCCACTACCCCGATATCCTCGCCAAGATTAAGAAGCGGGTGAAAGAAGGGCGTTGGGAACCCAACGGCGGCATGTGGGTCGAGGCGGATTGTAATGTCACCGGTGGCGAATCCCTGGTGCGTCAGTTTCTGGAGGGGCGGAAGAAAACCCGGGCCCTCTTCGGCTACACGGGCGACACCCTGTGGCTTCCCGATGTCTTCGGTTACAGCGCGGCCCTGCCCCAGATATTGAAAAAATCCGGCATCAAAAACTTCGTGACGAGCAAGATTAATTGGGGTGACACCAACCGCTTTCCCTACGATACCTTTCACTGGGAGGGCATCGACGGCACCCGCATATTCACCCACTACATCAACATGATGGGAGAATATATGGGCTACAACGCACCCGTGTTGCCCGAGGCCTCTCAGCACGTCTGGAGCCGGGTCCAATACAAAGAAATTCAGGATGCCACCCTCAGTTCCGTCGGGTGGGGCGATGGTGGCGGCGGTCCCAGCCGGGAGATGTGCGAAAACGCTGTCCGTATGAAGAATCTCGAAGGCTGTCCCAAGACCGAGTGGGTCAACGTGACGAAATTCCTGGAACGACTTCGGGAAGACGATGTGACCCGGCCCGTTTGGGTCGGCGAACTCTATCTTGAATACCATCGGGGTACCTACACGACCCAGAGTCGCACCAAACGATATAACCGTAAGTTGGAATTGCTGCTGCGGGAGGTGGAGCTCTATGCGGGTATGGCCATGGCCTTCGACGGGGTGTATCCCGCCGCCGAACTGGAAACCCACTGGCGCACCTTGCTGACCAATCAATTTCACGACATTATTCCTGGCACGAGTATCCGTAGCGTTTACGAGGTTGCCGAGGCCGAGTATGCCGCCATGGAAGAGGCCCTCTTGGCGCTCCGCGCGGAGGCCCTTAGCCGCCTGGGAAGTCAGCTTCAGCCGGACAGCGAAAATCGGGGTCATCTTGTGGCCAATGCCCTTTCGTGGGCGCGGGAAGACATCGTCCTTCTGAGCCAGGTCGAGGGCTCGGGGGCCTGTGACAACGAGGGACATGCTCTGCGCTGTCAGACGACCGAGGATGGCCTCGCGGTTCTGGTTTCGGCGGGCAGCCTCAGCACCACGCCCATTGCGGTCCGCGAGCGCAGCAGCGATGGTGAGTCGCCCTTTCACTATTCCGGAAAGGGCCTGGAGACGCCGTTCTATACCATCAGCTTCGATAAGAGCGGTTTCATCAGCAGCCTCTTCGATAAAGAAGCCCACCGCGAGGTGGTCCAGGACGGACAGGTTCTCAATCAGTTTTACACAGCCGAGGACATGCCCCTGTTCTGGGATGCCTGGGATATTGACCGCTATTATCGCGACCATGTAAAACTGGAAGACAATCTCATTTCTCGTGAGCTGCACGCCGATGGGCCGCTGTTTCTTTCCATTCGTTCTACCTGGAAGATCGGCCGGGCTTCGACACTTACGCAGGACATGACCGTCTATCACCACACACGTCGTATCGATTTTGTTTCCCACCTCGATTGGCAGGAAACACGCACGCTGTTGAAAACGGCCTTTCCCGTCGACGTGCACACGGCGCAAATTCGCAGCGAAATACAGTTCGGACACGTTCTCCGTAATACCCATGAGAACACCTCCTGGGACCGGGCGAAGTTCGAGTCCTGCGCCCATAAATGGGTGGACCTTTCGGAAGGCAACTATGGCGTCGCCCTGCTGAACGATTGTAAATACGGTTACGACACCCTGGAAGACAAGCTTTCACTGACGTTGATGAAATCCCCCCGTTGTCCCGACGAACAGGCGGACATCGGTGAGCATCGCTTCACCTATGCCCTCTTCCCCCATGATGGTGCATTCTCGGTGGACACGGTCGTGCGCGAAGCCCACGCCTTGAATTCGCCGCTCCACGGGCTCGCCCTGGCCGGGGGTGAAGGCAGCCAACGGGCGATTGACTGCTGCAAAGTAAGTAATCCCAACGTGGTTATCGAGGCGGTGAAAAAAGCCGAAGCCGACGACGCCCTCATTGTACGACTCTACGAAGCCGGCAATACCCGGGGTAACGTGACCGTGAGTTTTGGCCGCGCCCTCAAGAAGGCCTATACCTGTAATTTAATGGAAGAGGAAGCCGAGTCCGTCAAGATTCGTAATGACGATGTGACGGTTTCCGTGGCGCCCTTCGAAATCAAAACGCTCATGGTTTATTTCAAGTAGACACAGTGGCACGGGCGCGTTCGCAGGTGCCTGTGGTTTCCGCTCCAGACACACGAACCGGCAGGGCCGGTTCGTGTGTGGGTACCAACAAAGACGCACTCCACCAAAACTAACTTTAGTCACCAGACGTGCCGCGCGATCAGGTGCTCCGATTCGAATGTGGGTAACAATAATGACGTACTCCACCAAAACTAACTGAAGCTACCAGACGTGCCGCGCGATCCGGTACTACGGTTCGTGCGAAGAGATTGTGGGACGTCAGTGGAGTCTCGGTGCTTGTGTAAAGTCTTCAGGATGTCATTTGGAATAAGGCATTGATATAGAAACTTAGTCCTTTTCTTCAACCCACGCACGAACCGGAGTACCG
>CAXBPH010000252.1:0-10240 GCA_963977445.1 uncultured bacterium
GTATTAATGCGGTCGATCTGGAGCTCGAAAACACCCAGTAACGGGCCGCTGGCGCGCCGTGCTGGAGAGAACGGGAAAAGACCAATTCATGAGCACGGAAAGCCCCGCGTCTGAGTCACCCCTGGGTGTCTCCATTCTGTTTGTTGTCAAAAACGAAGAAAAGAATCTCGCACGAATCCTTCCCCTGATCGCATCGCAGGATTACACGGGGCAGGTAGAGCTGATTGCAGTGGACTCGGGCTCGACGGATAATACCGTGGCCCTCCTGAAAGAACACGGTGCGTTGTTGCGCGAGATACCGCCCCAGGATTTCCACCATGGGCGGACGCGGAATCTCGCGGCGTCGCTGGCGTCCAACGAGATTCTGGTTTGTTTGTCGGGCGACGCCTTTCCGGCGGACGCTGGCTGGCTGCGCCATCTGGTAGCGCCATTCACCGACGATCGGGTGGGGGGCGTCTATGGAAAGCAGGTGGCACCCGAGGGGACTGGCACCCGGCGACGGCAGAGTCTTGCCAGCGAATATTCCGACGTGCGACAGGTGCGCGATCCCGCGCGTATCGAAGGATACCACCCCGGCTATTTTCGTTTTTCAAATGCCAATGCGGCTATCCGGCGGAGTTGTTGGGAGCAGTTTCGCTGGGATGAAACGGTGCTCCTTGCGGAAGATCAGGGGATGTGTCGTGACCTGCTTTATTCCGGTCGGGTAGTGATTTACGAACCCGACGCACCGGTGATTCATGGCCACGAGCGCTCACTCTGGGGAGAGTTTAAGTTTGCCCTCGACAGCGGCGCGTCGCTGTCCCGTTTGAATATTTTGAACAATCCCGACGTCGGTGGCGAATTCCGCTATGGAATCAGCCGGATGGTGACCGACCTCGCCTACTTTGCTCGTCGAGGACGAATCGATATCGTGGGTATTTCGCTGATTTCTTTTGTGATGCGCTACCTGGGGGTGCAATTGGGCAAACGGGAAGCCCGTCTGCCTCACTGGTTTATGCGCTATGTTTCCGAGGTCTACGGAAAAATGGGCCACTAACCAGCTGGGTTTAGCTGGCTGCGGTTTGGTTTTCTGTCTCGGTCAGGTAGGCCTTCAACCCCTCGCGCCAGTCTGGCATGATGTCCAGGTTTTGGGACTGGGCATTGTAGTTTTCGAGCACGGAATAGGAGGGGCGGCGTACCGGAGACTGAAATTCGGAGGAGGTCGTGGGTGTCAGCTTTACGTCGGTACCCGTTTCCTCAAAGATAGCTTCGGCGAATTCATACCACGAGCAAGCACCCTGACAGGTCGCATGATAGAGACCGGCGGGGCCTTTTTCCGCCAGAAGACGCATTTGCCGGGCCAGTGCCCCCGTATAGGTCGGCGTGGTGATTTCGTCGGTAACAACCTTCACTTCGGGTCGGGTTGCGGCAAGGTGGAGCATGGTGCCCACAAAATTGCGCCCGCCTTTCGCCCGACAGGCCGCCTCGCCATAGATGGCTGCGGTCCGTACGATAATGTGGTCGTCCAATACGGAAGCGATCAGATATTCGCCCGCCAGTTTGCTGGCCGCGTAGACACTCAAGGGCTGAGGGCGGTCACTCTCTACAAAGGGGTGGGTGCCTCCGTCGCCAAAGACATAATCCGTGCTTACATGGACCATGCGGGCGTTGACTTCGTTGCAGGCCACGGCCACGTTGCGCGCGCCCGTCGCGTTGACGGCAAAGGCGATGGCGGGATCCTGCTCACACAGGGCCACGTTGTGGGCGGCCGACGTATTTATGACCAGCTCCGGTTTCAGATCGCTGATCAGTCCGTTTACCGCCTTTACGTCCGTGACGTCCATGATATGAAAATCACCGTCCAGGTCGGCCCGATGCAGGGTACAATCTGAAAAAACTGCACAAAGATCGTGCCCCAATTGACCTTCTGCACCAATGACCAATACGTCCATGAATTTTTGTTTCCTTTTCAGATTGCTG
Source organism: uncultured bacterium (assembly GCA_963977445.1). Lineage (GTDB taxonomy): Bacteria > Hydrogenedentota > Hydrogenedentia > Hydrogenedentales > JAEUWI01 > JAEUWI01. The sequence continues at coordinate 1,960 of CAXBPH010000252.1, forward strand.
CACCGAAAGGGCGAAGCGTTGTGTTGAATAGATGAACTGGCGTGCCGATTGCGCGTGCCAGACTGTCTGCATGGGTAAAAACAGGTGCCACCACGATGCAACGGGGGCTTTCGGACAACCTGCGTCAATGAAACGACTTGGGTGCGCTCCCGCGCAGCACCCCGCTGTCCTGAAGACCCGACAGCACCAGTCTACGTATTTATAGAGACTCACGCAAGGCGGACGCGCCGCGATCTGCCACCCCCAAGCAGGCCCGTGTTATACTTGCGTTTTTCCGAAAGTCTGGGCCCATTGCACACGGGCAGCTACGTTGGGAAGGGTGCCTACTTGTCAGAATTTTCCGTGGCGGTTGACCTGAGTTGTCTTATTTCGCGGCCCATGACGGGCGTGGGATATTACACACGCAATCTCTTCGATGCTCTGGTAAAAAGGGAGCCGTCGGTCGCCCTGCGGCCTTTTCTGGCGTCCGCCCAGGCACCGCCCGAAGACTTGCCACAGATTCTCCAGGGAATGCCCCGTGCCGCGTGTTATCGCTTTCCTACCCGCTGGAAAAATGCCCTGTGGACCCAATGGGAATTCCCACCGCTGGCGTGGATGACGGGGAAGACCGATATCGTACATGGGGCTTTTCATCTCTTGCCTCCCGCTCGCCACGCCAAGCGGGTGGTAACTCTTTTTGACCTTGCCGGGATGCGGCGTGCCGCTATTCATGACGATGGCGAACAGGCGACCCACCGCAAACTCCTTGCCCACGCTATTCCCCGGGCAGACGGTATCTTTGCCATATCTCAGAGTTGCAGAAACGACTGCATTGAATTGCTCGGTGCCGATCCCCAGCGGGTCTACGTGGTGCCCGGCGGCGTGACGTTGGGTGAATTTGAAGGCGCACCGAATGAGGCGCTACTGCAATCGATACGAGAGCGCCACGGCATTCAGGGGGACTATTTGATTCACCTGGGTACGCTGGAGCCACGAAAGAACCTCGCGCGGCTGGTGGCGGTCTATGGAAGGCTGGCTGCCCAATACGACGACCTGCCCCAACTGGTCCTCGCTGGTGGAAAAGGGTGGATGTATGAACCCATTTTTGAAGCCATCGAAAAATTCCGCCTCCAGGATCGGGTGGTCTGGACCGACTACCTTTCCCGTGATGAGGCCATTACCCTCCTGCGCCATGCCCGGGCCTGCGTCTATCCCTCACTCTACGAAGGTTTCGGCTTGCCCGTCCTGGAAGCTATGGCCGCCCGCACCCCGGTGCTGACCTCGAATGTGTCCTCGTTGCCGGAAGTGATCGGTGAAACAGGTATTCTCGTGGAGCCCGAAGATGACGAGAGTCTGGAAGCCGGATTGATTCGACTGCTCTTTGATCGGGACGATGAGGCCCAGCGCGTTGAGAGAGCCTGGCAGCGGGCCCAGGGGATGACCTGGGACCACAGTGCCGCCCGACTGCGGGAAAGCTACGAGGCGGTCCTCGCCGACCGGGGCTATGGCCATGAGTGACCCGAGCACCACCGAAGAGCGCCTCGCCCAGGAGACGGTCCGGGTCGGCGTAAACGTGGGGCTATTATTGGCTGCCCGGATTGCCGGTTTGGCCATGAGCCTCGTGCAGTTGGGCATAATCTTCCGCGCCCTCACCTTGTCGGCCCAGGGCGAGTACCAGGCGGCCTTCAACTTTGCCTCCCTCTTTACCGTTTTTGCTACCCTGGGTATCCAGCGCCTCCTCGTGCGGGATATCGCACGCAATCCGAAAATCGCCTGGTCCTATGTGTGGACGGCCCTCACCGTGGTTAGCCTGCTGTCGGCCCTGTGTATGGGCGCCATCTATCTGATTAAGCGGGACTCGGGCACGGAGGCCCTCGTGCTCTGGGCCGGCGCCTATGTGGTGGTTGCCTGGGCCCTGCAACAGCCCTTTGAGGCACTGTTGATCGCACGGGAGCGCATGGGCCTCGTCGCCCTGCTGAATGTCCTTGCAGGTGCCCTCAAACTGCTGGCCGTCTGGCTCTTCCTGCCCGTCCCGACTCCTCCCGCCGATTTTGAGGTGCCTGCCCTGCTCGCCCATCAGGTGGTTGCCGTTGCCAACGGTATGGGGTTCCTTTGTTTTGTCATCGTTACCATTACCGTAAGCGGTATGGAGCTGCCCCGACTACGACCTCGGGCCGCCGTGGCCCAGGTCTGGGAATGTATGCCCTTTGCCTTGGCCATGCTGTGCAGTTGGGTTTATTTCAAATCCGATATGGAGCTGCTTCACCACTTTCGAGGGAATACCGATGCGGGAATTTATGCGCCCGTGCAGAAACTCATGGAGCCTCTTTTGATGGTTGCGGGCCTCTGGGGTACGGCCATTTTTCCGGCCCTGTGCCGTTTGTCTCACACCGATGCGGAGGGCTTCGCCCACATCAAGGCGACGTCGCTTCGCCTGGCGCTGCTGGTGGCCTGCCCCATGGCCGTGGGGCTTGGGTTGTTGGCCCAACCCATACTCGTGCTGCTAACGGGCGGCGATAGTGGATTGGCCGATTCGACCCGTGTTTTGCAGATCGTAGCTTTTATTTTGCCCCTCTTTTACCTCAACGGTATCGGCCAGGAATTTCTCTACGCGGCCCATCGCAATGCCTTTGTGGTGTGGACCTATCTCGCAGCGGCGGTCGTGAGTGTGGGGTTGAACTTGTGGGCAATTCCAGCGTATGGCGTGGTAGGTCTGGCCTGGGTGGCGGTGATTGCGAACGGCGTGGTGAGTCTTTTCTTTTGCGTGGGCATGGGTCGCGAAATTGATTTCGGTGGCCTGGCGGTGCTGTTGCTCCGCAGCGCCATTGCCTGTGGTGTTATGTGGGCCGTGGCCTGGTTTGGTTCCGGGATTCACTTGCTCGCAGGCATCGCCCTGGGGGCCCTTTCCTATGGGGCAGTTCAATGGATACTCGGCACCCTGAATCCGCGCGAACGACTCATGGTACGACAGGCCGTCGATGGACTCGCCACACGAATTGGGGCGTGACATTAGGCCCCGGCCGGGACAGTTTCCGACGGGTAGGCGGATTTTTTGGTTCCGGGCCGTGTCGAATGGCCCGTCGGTAACTGTACCCAAAACCTGGCCGTGCACGAGATATTATTCGACGTCCCTTACGGGTCTCACACCCATAAAGCCGGTCGTTCCCGCCAGCGGCGCGTCTCCGACCTCCCGTCTGTATAGGTGGCACCCTCACCGTTTTCTATGCGTTGCAAGTGTGGTTGATTGTTCACCTTGTTTCAGCCACACCGGTCATCGTGCTGCCTGCCGAACGAAGTGGTATTGGGCGGCGTGTCGAAAAGTACGTTACCCACGTGGTGAGGCGCGGCAGTTCCCGGCACGTCTTAATTGCTCTTGTTTTGCGCGGGCTTCTTTATTTCAGGCTGGGACATTTCAGGGAAGGCGGGGAACGCCGGGAGGGCCCGTTTGCGTGTGCCGTTGGATTTGCCGGGCGATGGAAAGGCGGGAAAGGCCGGTGGTGTCGGTCGCTTCGGCATGGTCATGGACGGTCTTTTTGGCTGTCCGGGGGAGGGGATATCCGGTCGCCCGATTGTTTGCTGCATTCCCGCGACCGAATGGCTCATGTCGAGGGGGGGCAACGTCGGTGGGGACATTTTGGGCGGCCAGGTTTCGGCTTCCTGTGCCTGACGATCCTGCAAGTTGGCCAGGTGCTGGCGTAATTGCTCGGGTTCCCGTAAAAGCTGGTTGACGAAGGGGCCATATTGTTCCGCCAGCAGGGGATCGCGATGTATTAATCGATTCCAATAGCGAATCCAGGGGCGGGCCTCCTGATTGCGGGCCAGATTTATGTTGCGGAGGTGCCAGAGCCAGAGTTCCCGGGGATGGCGGTAGAGCTCGGTCGGCAGGCTCTCGGAGTCTCCCGTCGCCTGTGCCAGCTTGTCCAGCTCTTCCCACCACGGAAGTATGGCCTGGTAGGCTTCCGGTTTTTCGAGGACTTCGCCGAGAGATGTTCGTAAGGCGGCCGACCATTCGGGGTTTTCCACGAAGGTATCATAGGCCGCCCGGAGGGGTTCCGGTAGCGGGCGGAGCCGTGACGGGTGTTCCAGGAAGCGCATGGCCTCATCGGGATGGGCGCGTAGATATTGCACCGCCTGGGCTACGGCGGGGTCGTCCTTGGCTTTGTCGAGTTCGGTGCGCAGCAGATTCTCTACGACATCGCGGAGCCCCGGGTTTTGAACGATCTGGTCGTAGAACCTATCGAAGGGCGACTGCACTTCCGAGGAGGTGCCAATCGCCTCTTCAAACTGATTTTCCAGGTTGCCCAATCCTGGACGGCGGGTGGCCTGCCACCATGCCGTCTCACTCGCCGCCAGTTCGGGTAGACGGGCCAGTTCTTTGAGGTATCCCTGGTGGTGGGGCAGGAGGGTGGGTTGTTCTTCCAGCAGGATCTGGAGCGCGGGGGGCACCGGGTCGGTCGGGTGGGGCGTCGTCGCCTCCGCCCCCAGAACCAGACACAGTGTCCACGCCCATATCATCGCAAATCGAGCTCCGCAGCCAGGTCCAATACCGTAAAGCGATTGCGCAGGTAACGGGCCCGCGCCTGCCCATTGTAATATTCTTTTGTGTCTACCGAAAGTTCCTCCGCCGTCGTGGGGCCGCCGACGGCGCGAATACAGGCGGCCACGGTTTCTGCCGACTGGAGTTCCTTCTTCGCTTCCTCGCGGAGCCGTCCCAATTGACGGCGGAGCATTTCAATTTCGGCCAGGAACGGGTCGCGGCCCAGTCGTTTTTCCTGCCACTGTTCCCGGACTTCCGCGCCGACCGTGTCGCCCCAATCGGAGGTTATCGACGCCTCAATCTCAGCTTCATCGGTCTGGCGGGCCCACAGGGCTTCGCCGTCCAGGGTGTCGGGGTTCTGTGCGAGTATTTTTTCCCACAGACCCAGGGTATAGATTGTGGCGACACCCACCTGGGCACCATGGAGATCTTGGCCCGTGTTGTAGAGGGCATGCTTCATGTCGAGATAATGGGAGATGAGGTGTTCGCCTCCGGAGGCCGGTGCGGACGACCCGGCGATGACCATGCCGAAGCCGCTCAGCAGGAGGGCCTCCATGACCAATTGAATGCCTTCCGGGGTGCCTGCGCCGATGGCGGTCGTTTCCTTAAACAGGCGCTCCTGGATGCCGTCGTTGAATTCCCGTGGACGATCGCAATAGTAGCCCCCACGCAAGAGGTGAGAGGCTCGCCAGTCCGCCGCCGAAGAGCATTTCGACAGGAAATCAGCCACGCCCGCCGCCGCCATCCGCTGGGGAGCCGTTGCGACAACTTCCGGGTCGGTGAAGACACCAACGGCCGGTTCACAGGGGAGGGTACGCTTCAGTCCACGGACCTTCAGGGCGACGATGGCCGAGGTGTAGCCGTTCATGGAGGCGGCCGTGGGGTAGAGGAGGACGGGCTTGTCCTGTTTGCTTCCCGCATCTTTGGCGAGGTCGCAGAGGGTGCCCGAGCCAATGGCGATGTAGCAATCCGTATTTTTGCCGGCCTGTGCCACCTCGTCAGCCCGTTCCTGGGTGGCTTCAAAGGCGGTGGCGGGAAAGGTTACCGGTTCAATGGCAATGCCCGCATTTCGCAACGCATCGTGGAGGCGTCCGGCCTCGGCGATGAGGGTATTCTCATCGGCGACGAGGAGACAGGACTTCACCCCCTTGTTTCGGGCGAAGGCGGCAAGCTGGTCTGCCGCGTCGGGTCCGATGGTGCAGCGTTCTATGGGGAGCATATGGTGCTGACCGCATTCGCAGTCAAACGCCGTGCCGAGGGTGTGCCATCCCAGTTTTTTCATAGCGGGAACGATTCCTAACGTCAGTTTGTAATGGGGTAGATCGGATACGAAAGGAAGTATAGCAAAGCCTTTCGTTGCAAGGCAGTTTTGGTGTGGGTGCAGGCACGAAGAATGGCGCAGAGGGCTACTTGGGGCGCTACACGGCCCGTCGAGCGTTGGTATTTATTCGGGGTGCGTGAGTTTTTGCACCGTCTCGATTTTCTTCAGTTTGCGCCACAAGGTGTTGCGGCCAATCCCGAGAATACGCGCAGTCTTTGCCTGGTTGTTCTTACAACGACGTAATGTTGAAAGAATATGGGTCGCTTCCACTTCTTCCAGGGTGTTGGGGTCATCGGAAGATTCTTGAGAGGAGGCACCTGCAGATGATTTGCGTTGAAGCGCCCGCTCTACCATGAGGCCCGCCTCACCGGGTTGAAAGGGCAGAAAAATATAACCGAAGACGCCCTGCCGCATGGCCTGAATGGCAACGGGCAATTGCTCCATCTTGCTGAGCACCAGTACCGCTGTTTCCGTGGATACCCGCTCGACCGCCGCCGTGTAGTTGTCCGTAATCAGCAGGGGGGCCCCGCTTTCACAGAAAAGATTTCCGATGGATGGCGATACCATCACCGTGGGAGGCCTGGGTCGTCCAAAAAAGCCACCCACCTTCCCCCGCATAGGCCACGTCGGCTGCCACATCAAAAAGCTGGGTGTGCCGCGTCAGGCGGTATTTCAGCCGCGTGTTGTCGAAGCGATAGGTTTCGAGGGCATTCAGTTCATTGATATAGGTCAGGCCATTGTCCTCGGTCCATAGTCGTACGCTGCCTTCCCGTGCCCGGCCCCGCTTCAGGGACAGTCGGTCGCGGGTCTGGTCGTCGAGATCTTCCACATAGGCCAGGAGCCAGCGAAACAGGGATTCTTCCTGGTACCAGACTCTCGTTTCGTCCGGAAATACGGTCATGGCCAGCGGAGAATCAGGATGGCCCCGCAAGCTATTGGTGTCGACCACCTGGGTGCGGGTATATAGCCGTACGAGCCGTTGTTCTTTCTCGTGAAAGTAGACCGCCCGCCCTTCCCCCTGGGACCACTCCACAAAAACCAGCCCGTCGGTGTTCACTTCTGCGGGCATACGCTCGACCCGCTCACCGGTAGCAACGGTGACGAAGGCACCATCAGCGAGGGCCAGCAGCTCTCCGTCGGGCGATAAATTGTTGACGAGGTGGGTAGGGGCCTCGTCTGCGGTGCAGGCATAGTCGCTTATCTTGCGATGTCCATCGGCACCCAGGCGAATGAAGTCGATGGTCGTCGCCGCGTTCTCGTCGTTGTTGATTCGGAGGGCCATGGTGACGCCCTCGTCGTCTATCCGAATACCCACGGGATAGCCCGAAAATTCGTCGTGACGCAATTCGGTTAACTGCGCCTCTCGGTGTGAATAGAGCGTTGTTTTGAGAGACGAGACCCCGGTATGCGTAAGGAGCAGCGTTCCTGCGTCGTTCGTCTCGATCAGCATTTCCTCCGGGCCCGCAATATGGATGGTCCCGGTGCGCAGGGGCTCACCGAGGAGCCAGGGCAGCAAGAAGGTGTGCATCGCGGCGGCCACGAGACACATCAGCAGGGTAAAACGTTGGGCATGGGGGCCTTCCAGCCGGGAAAAGAGCCAATGAACCCCCAGAAACACGGCGATAAATATGCCCGGCACGATAATGAGGGTCAGGGCCTGGGAAAAGGACATATCCAGGATACCCGAGAATATGGGTAGCATGAGTCGGGGCAAGAATCCGAGGGTCAGGAATACCTGGGCGGCCAGGAGTTTACCCCAGCCCGCCTTGGAAATGGCCATGAGGTAGGTGATGAGTCCGGCCATAATGCCCAATTCACCATAGGCAACCTGGGTGAAGGAAAAGCAATCGAAGACTTCGTGGGCGATGGGCAGGGGAAAGGGCAGGGCCAAGCACAACAGGCTGGCCACGATGGTTTTACGATCCCAGCGTGGGGAGGGGGTGGGCGTGGGTTCCATAGGTCGGTCTCGCTGCAGGTTGCCTGTTCATCGTGGGTGGGCTGTATGACGGATGGTATCACGGCCCACAAAAGGAGTACCACGGCCGCAGACGCAATATTCGGCCCCAATTGGCATGGGAAGGGTGGGAAAGGGCTCAGTGGGCTCTTTTTTGGTACCTCGCCCGGAAGAAAGGTAAATTTGACACCAATATGTGTCGAGATCGAATATAATAGGTGCTATGGATGATTTTATGGAACAAATTGAACGGTATCGGGACGAGTTTTACCGATACACGATTCGCACGCTCTGGGATTCTGGAATGGCGGAGGATGTTTTCTCTTCGGCCGTTCTGGCGGCCTGGGAAAACCGTCATAAGTTTACCCCGGGTACCAATTTTCGGGCGTGGATGTATCGCATCATTACCAATAAGTGCTACGTGGCCAACCGACATACCGGTCGGACGCCTGCGCCAATTGATGATGTGCCCGAATCGGCATTCTTGTCC
>CAXBPH010000253.1:0-10218 GCA_963977445.1 uncultured bacterium
AATCTTATGCGCTTCCGTCGTCGCGAGGATAAAAACCGCGTGAGGCGGCGGCTCTTCCAGGGTTTTCAGGAGGGCATTAAAGGCACCGATGGAAAGCTGGTGCACTTCGTCGATGATATAGACTTTGTAGCGGGCATTGGAGGGGACCATGCGGATGTTATCGCGCACTTCCCGAATATCGTCGACGCCATTGTTGGAGGCACCATCGATTTCGATAACATCCATGCTGTTGCCCGCTGCAATGGAGGTGCAGTTGGTGCATTCACCACAGGGCTCCGCCGTTGGTTTGTCGGCGTTGAGGCAATTGAGGGCCTTGGCCAGGATGCGGGCCGTGGTCGTCTTTCCGATACCCCGGGAGCCAATAAAGAGAAAGGCGTGGTGTATACGCCCCGATCGGATGGCATTCTTGAGGGTGCGGGTGATGTGTTCCTGACCGACAACGCTTTCAAATGCCTGGGGGCGCCATTTTCGGGCCAGCACCAAGTATTGACTGTCTGCCATGCGCGCCTCCGGCCTTCGCCTTGCGATCCAACTGCGTCTGCACCGAAGGGGAGCAACGGTGGAAATGGTGATGACGGTCAGGCACTCCTACAGCACACGCGGCAGAAGACTGCGGCTGCTTCCGTCAGGACCTGACCGGGTTCGCCTACGTCGCGTTGAGTAGGACCCAACCGCCATCACCATTTACACCGTCTCGGATTGGGTCATCCCCATGGGGCGCATTGCAAGAACAATGCAGATCATCATGGAAACGATAGCGCACTCCACGTGGAGGCACAGAAATCCGGCTTTCAGTGAAAACAGACGGCGCAAGCGTACCATACGTAGAACAAAAGTGTCAAACCAGATACCCTGTCTTCCATTCAGGCATCCCAGTCGCCTTCTCGAGTCCCAATTCATTCGGAGCGGCGTTTTATTGGGGGGCCGTCAGGCAGATGCGGTGTATTCACTATGCATGCGGTCCACATCGATGATCAGGGCCACGGAACCGTCTCCCATGAGTGCGCCCCCCGCGATGGATTCGGAGCCGCAGACGAGGCCCGCAATTGGCCGCACAACTACTTGTTGCACACCGACCACATGGTCCACCGAGACACCAAAGGCACCCTGCCGGGCCGCCAGCGTTACCACCAACTCAAACTCCCGCGCTCCATTTTCCGCGGGCTTGAGGCCGAGCAATCGATCCATGCTTACCAGCGGAATGATGTGGTCGTGATGTTTGAAGCACTGTCCCTGATCGGTGACCGTCAATATGTTTTCAAAGCCGAGCCGGGTTGTTTCCAGCACCTTGGTCATGGGGAAGACGAAGCGTTGGGCTCCGGACTCCACCAGGAAACCCGACACAATCTGTGTGGTTACCGATTTGGGTACGGTGACCTCGAAGGTAGTGCCTTCTCCTCGTTTACTGGAGACGTGAATGGAGCCACCGGCCTCTTCGACCATGCGCTTGACGACGTCCATGCCCACGCCCCGGCCGGAAACGTCGGTAATTTCTGCAGCCGTAGACACGCCCGATTGAAAGAGGAAGCTGATGACGTCCTCCTCAGAGAGTTGTTGGCCTTCTTCCACGATGCCCAACTCGGCGGCTTTTTTCTGTATGCGGTCCATGTCGAGACCACCGCCATCATCACGTATGGTTAAGGTGAGGTTGTTGGGCTGCTCTGCAACAGCGACCAGAATATTGCCTGCCCGCTGCTTGCCGCTAGCCAGTCGGTCGTCGGGGCTTTCGATGCCATGGTCGGCCGCGTTTCTGACCATATGGGTCAGGGGCGCTTCCAGCAGGTCGATGAGGCTCTTGTCTACTTCGATCGTTTCCCCCTCAACGACGACGGTGATTTCTTTATCGGATACGGAAGCGATATCCCGAACGAGTCGGGGCACCCGTTGTAAAATAGTACCCACGGCCACCAAGCGAATGGACATAATACTTTTTTGTAAGTCATCCGAGAGTGCGGCAAAAGTCTCGTTGATACGACGGAAATCTGTGCGGAGATTTTGTTGATTTCCACTGCCGGTCATCCGGGATTCGAGGTGATTGAACATGTCCCGCACGACCAGCAGCTCGCCCACATAAGAGAGAAAGGTGTCCACGTGGGTTTCTGAGACCCGCATGGTCTTTGCGGCCTCTTCGCGATGTGCAGGCGGTGGGGGCGTTGCTGGAGCTTCTGCCGCCTTTTTTCCCGACGTGGTGTCGGGCGTGCTACCTTGCTCCGCTGCTGGAAACTCGATGTCCTGTATGCCGTCGAGAATGATGGATTGAATCAGATCGTCAAAGCCCAGCGAGTCCATGAAGGTATGGTAGTTGTCCAGCACCTCTTGTAACGTCGAACGGCTTTCGTCTGCCAGGGGAAGTTCGAGCAAGGATTCGAGGCAAGTGCCCACTTCTTTGGCAAGGGCGTCCTCGAGGGGGTCTGCCAGGGGATTTGCCAGGATTTCGAGAATGCGCTGACAGGCCGGGGGCCGGTTGCTGTCGCCGGGTGCCGCTGGCGTCCCGTGTTCAACGAGGGCATATCGCGCGAGATCGGTGATGAGTTCGTCGATGGTAGTCACAACGGATTGGGGTTCGGAATCTACCATGGCCTTTATTCTGGCCAGTTGTTCCACCACCATTTTTCCGAGTTCAGTGATTCCCATTTCTTGATCGGCGATATTCTTCACCCGGGACACGAGGGCGTCAAATAATTCCTGATCGCGAACCTCGGGGTTACCCGCCCTGCCGCGTTCGAGCATTTCCTTTAAGAGATCGACACCGGCCAGTTCTGCGCCGATGAGTTCTGAGGAGACGCCAAGATTTTTCTTTCTCACGAGATCGAGGATGGTTTCCATCTCGTGGGACAAGGTTTTTACGCAGGGAAAATCGAAGAAGGAGGAATTGCCTTTTATGGAGTGAATCGGCCGAAAGATAGCTTGCACCACATCCAGATTCTCGGGCTCATTTTCCAGAGAAACGAAAAGGCTTTCCAGCCCCGACAACATCTCAAGAGATTCGTCGATGAACTCCGTGCGGAGCGCGGCATCTACTGCGAGGTCGGTTTCCAAAGAGGTTATCCTTACGCGGTCGGAGGTTTCATCGATTGGAGCTGCTTAAGCAGGTCCAGCCAGTGCCCGATATGTTTCACAGCGTCAGCGACTGCTTGCTCAAGCTGACCCAGTTCTTCCAGCGGTTTAAAAATGAGCGTGTCAGCTCCGAGACGCATACACGTCAGTGCATTGTCCATCGTTACATATCCGGTCATCATGATAACATGGGTCATCGGGTATTGCCGTCGAATTTCCCGTAGCATCTCGGTGCCATTCATAACCGGCATCATGATATCTGAGATGACGATGTCGTATCGCGCCTCGCCCATCACTTGCAGTGCCTGTGCACCGTGTTCCGCTACGTCTACCTCAAATCCGAGAAAGCGAAAGTGTCGCTGTACCATTTCTCTGATTTCCGGCTCGTCGTCTACAATGAGTAGCTTTACTTTCATATTGGCGATCCTTGTCGTTGATGAATATCACGATGTCGCCGGCCCCAACTGTCTGGCCAACTATGACGCTAGATTATAATCAGAAAACATTTTTGTTGATGGGTAGGGTCATAATAAATCGCGCCCCACCTCCGTTTCGGTTTTCCACGCGGTAGGTTCCGCCGTGGCTTTCAATAATTCCCAGGCTGATGGAAAGCCCCAAGCCCGTTCCTTTGCCAATGCCTTTGGTGGTAAAAAAAGGGTCCCAGATTTTTCCGATTATTTCGGCGGGAATTCCCGAACCCGTATCTTCAAAATTGATGAGGATGTTATCATTTTCGCTAGAGGTCGTAATCGATATTACACCGGGCGCTGTGGGCCGAATGGCGTCACAGGCGTTTACGACCATATTCACAAATACCTGCTCGATCTGGTGGGGGGTCGCAAGGACCTGTGGCAAATCAGTCGCGAGGTTTAATGTTGCCGTTGCCGTCCGCCTCAGAGCACTATCACACAACTCGAGGGCGGCGTGGATGCAATCGTTTATCTGCGTCGGCTCCAGGTCATCGGAGCCTTCGTGATGGGCATAGGTTCTAAGGCCTTTAACGATTTTTGAAATACGAACAACCCCCGACCGCATGCCGTTGAGAATATTGGGGGCCTCCTTCAGGATAAAGCCCAACCGGGAATCTTCCTGGTCGGATTTCGCCACTTCTCGTAATGAAGTTTCCACCACCGGCCAGAATTTTTCCAGGGTTTGCACGTTTCCAGAAAGGAGGGTTGTGGAATTGTTTATCTCGTGGGCAATGCCGGCGATCATGGTGCCCAACGTGACCATGCGATCCGCATGCACCAGTTGTTTTGCCCGCTCTTCCGCCAGGAGTTCCATCTGGGTGGCGTACCGTTGAAGCTCTTCATTCTTGCAGGCCAATTCAGTTTCGTAGCCGACAACACGCAACCCCACTTTCAGCCAGGCTTCGAGTTCTGGCGGGTCGGTGGGCTTTGTGATATAGGCATGGGCTCCGGCGGTGAGGCCCCTAAACAAGTCGGCTTGTTCCGATTTGCTGGTGAGCAGAATCGTGTAAACAAAGGCACCCAGTTCATCCGCGATCCACTCGCAGACTTCCGGGCCACTCCGATTGGGCATCATCCAATCCAGAATGGCAATACGGGGTCCGTCGGGCTGCGCCAAGGCCTCCTGCGCGGCCAGGCCGTCTTTACAGGGTATGGGTTCGAATCCCCATTTTGCCAGGAGGCGCACAATCACCAGGCGTGATGACCGGAGGTCTTCGGCAATGAGGACTTTGGTTTTTGTGGTTTCCATGGAAATAATTACCCCAATCACCTTATCATCACTTCAGAGCATACCAGTGTGGCGGGAAAATGGGAAGCACAATACGTTCCGTTAGACCCGAATACGGCCGTTTTCAGCAATAATATTCCGTGATGACGCGCAGTACCAGCGCTTCCTCAGGATGGGGTATACTCTAGTCCGTGTATGGGTGTAGTGCCCTGCCACTATGTGTAGCGATACGAATACAACAAATCGAACTGATCGCGATGCGATCGCGTTTTCGGTGGAGCAACGTGCAATGATGTCCTTTGGGTCCAGAAATCTGACCACTCTTTCCCTCATCCTGATAGGGTTTCTCTCCGGACAGGCCATGGCGGATCCCAATTTGCCATGGACACTGCGCAATCACTATAGCATTCCTCTTGAAGAAGGGGTGATCATCTACGCGGAAGATAATGGGGAATGGCGCGTTTTGATGAAAGACGGCACGATCCTCGCCAACGGCATCGGCTTCTCCATAGGCTTGGCCGATGGCACGGAACTGACCGGCCTTAATCTGGGAGATGGATCGCCCAGCCGTGATTCCTTTGCCCATGAGCTTGGTGATGGCACAACCTACTCGGTCACGTTCGCGCCCAAAAACGGCTTGAAAGTGAAGCATATATTGCGGACCTTTAAGGCCCGCCCCTTTGTATTTGTAGAAATTGAGGTAGAGAACGTCGGTACTGCGGACGTCTCCATTACGAACATCCGACCTGTATTTGCGGAGACTTCGGTTATGCAGGCCTTGAGCCCCCAGACACGGATCCACTATCGTCGGATGCGGGAAATGGGCGGTCAGCCGGTAGTTGTATCTGAAAAAGACGCTATGATGGTCGTAATCAATGATCCGACGAAATCTTTTTGCCTGGGATTGGGCATGATGCCCGCCGGCCCGGCCCGGTCGTCCATTTCCTTTCGGGAAAGCAAAGGGGAGTGGCACGGCGATATAATTTGCCGTTATGAGCCCATGAAGATTCTCGCACCGGGTGAGACGCTGGCTTCCGATCCCCTCTGGATGTCCAACGGCGTGCCCGAATCCCATCGCGTCGACCTCTATTACGCCTGGTCCTACAGCATGTATGTGGACAACCCGAAGAGTGCCTTTACGGCCCGCGGCTGGTATACCCTTACCGAATCCAACGGATTGGACGATTACCGTTCTTCCGGCTCGGGTTGGAAGGGCGTCGGCATTGACCACGTACTTTTGGGTCGGGGTTGGGAAGGTCGCCCTGGGTCCTTTCAGGGCGCGGCGCCTCGTTTTCCCAAGAATATGAAGTCGGCCGTTGACGCGCTGACCGGTGATGGGCTCCAGGTGGGCCTCACGATAGACCCCCTTGTCGCGGAAGCGGGTGGTCAGTCCTGGACCTTCGAATCGAGCGATGGCCAGGCGTGGCTCAATCCGGGCGCTCCCGAGGCTATCAAGGCGATTGGCGACAAGCTGTCCACCCTGAAGGGTATGGGCGCGGCATTTATCGTGGTGGATATGTCACTCATACCTGACGCCGCGCTGGAGGCCTTTCGCCTTACCCGTGCCGAAGCCCAGAATCTCGCCTTCAAGGCGCTTCGGGATGGTGCCGACCCCCTTACGGTTTTTCCAGCGTCATCAGCGCTGCTTCGGGATGACGTGAATGACTGGCTTGATGCCGGTAGTGCGGTGGCCCGTATGGCTATCTACGGCGTGAATCCGGCCCCGATTCGCTGCGATTTCAGCAACGGCTCTGACATCACCGAAGATCTTGGTACGGCCGTCAGTTTCTGGCCCGGTCCCATCGAGTTTCAAGGAAACGTAACCCGCCGTCTGAGTGATGAGTTGGGCGGCATGATTCGCCGGGCCCGTGTTGCCGGTCAGCCTATGGATGCCGAAATGAGCTCGCCCCGTACCTGGCAGGTACAGGATTATGATGGCGAGGGGAAATTGACCGCCGAACGTACGGTTTCCGTTGGTGGAGCGCTCGCAACCCAGGTGTCAAACATCGTGGCACCTGAGGCCACGACACCTGCCTCCTGACGGGTTCGCGTAACCATGAATTGAAGCGCATTTCAGCGGGTCAATGGAAAGGGCTCGATTGTACTATTCGCGACTTGGAAAGCAGACAGTAAACGCCGTTCGCCTGGCCGAAGTGCTTCAGGTGTTTGTGAAGCATGGCTTTGCCGACTTGCTGCAACGTGCCGGATTTCACCGAAGCCTTCCCGCCAAGCTCTTGCGCAGCCTGAACTTGCTGGAGGCCTCCGTGGGGCCCCCCCATACCTTCGGTCAGCGCATGCGTTCGGCCCTGGTTGAGCTGGGGCCCACGTTTGTAAAACTGGGTCAGATTCTCAGTACGCGCCCCGATCTCATTCGCATAGAAACGGCGCGGGAATTGAGTAACCTGCAAGACCGGGTCGATGCGATTCCCTTTGAGACAATGGAGGGGGTTTTGCAAAAGGCCTTGGGCGCTCCCCATGAGGAACTCTTTGCAACCTTTGACACGACGCCCATCGCTTCCGCTTCGTTGAGCCAGGTCTATCGCGCCTCGTTGCACAGCGGCCAGGAAGTGGTGGTAAAAATTCAGCGGCCCGGGGTGGAAAAAGTCATCGAATCCGATCTGAGCCTCATGCGTCAGGTCGCCGGGTGGATCGTTGAACATCTGGATGATGCCAAATGGCTCGATCCGCCGGGGATTGTCGCGGAGTTCGCCCGTTCGATTCGTCGTGAACTGGATCTCACCATTGAAGCCCGGGTCATTGAGCAGTTCCGGAAAAACTTTGACGAAGACCCCACCGTCGATATGCCCAAGGCCTATACGGAACTTTCGGCACGGACCGTTCTCACCATGGATTGGATCGACGGGGTCCGCGTGGACCGGGTCGACGCCTATCCCGCGCGAAATTGTGAGCCTGCCCGGGTGGCCATCAACGGCTGCGACGCCTTGTGTCGCATGGTCTTTGAACACCAGCTGTTTCACGCCGACCCTCACCCTGGAAATATTTTTGTAACCCGGGACAATCGATTGGCCTTCATCGATCTGGGTATGGTGGGTCACCTGGAGCAGAGCGATGTTGTCGCTATTGGCGATTTGTTTCTGGCCCTCTTCGAGCGGGACAGCCGGGCCTGTGTAGACGCGATCCTCCTGTTGACGAAGGGGGGCGAGCCTGTCGACCATGATGTCCTGGAGCGGGAACTGACCGAGTTCATTGCCTTCGAAGCGCGGGCGATTCTGGGTGGGGGGCAGGTGGCCCGTGGCCTCGAGCGGACGACGCAAATTCTCCAGCGGGCCAATATGGAATTGGCCCCCCGATTTTCCCTGCTCATCAAGGCGCTGGCGACTATCGAAATGGTGGGTCGCAACCTTGACCCCCAGCTCGACATGGTGCCCATTGTTCAGCCCTATGTGGAGAAATTAATCAAGCGTCGTTATGCGCCTGGACAGCTCTACAGTGATTTTAAGCACAATGCGCGGGTCATATTACGACTGGGTCACCAGATGCCCCGGGATTTCGCGTACCTCATGCAGCAACTGCGCCAGGGTAAGCTCAAGTTCTCCATCCACCATGAGCATCTTGATGATCTGGCGGCAACTATCGATCGTGCCAGCAGCCGAAATACGGTAGGCATGATTGTCGCCGCCCTGATCGTGGGTTCCAGTTTGTTGATTACCACGGAATCCTCCATTAGTCGTCTGGGAGTCGCTGGCTACGTTTTTGCCGGACTGCTCGGCTGTATCCTCGTGATTTCGATCTTGTGGACGCGAAAATTTTAGCCTCCCGGGTTGGCCGTGGTTTTGCAGGTGCGCCGTCGTGTTGTCCGGGTCATCGTGCGCCCGAATAGCTATTGATCAGGAGAAACCGATTTGTCTGAATGTTCTTTCCGCTCCTATGGGAAAGTGAATCTTTATCTCGACGTACTTGAACGGCGTCCCGATGGTTTTACGAATATAGAGACGGTCCTGCAGTCCATCGATTTGTGGGATGGTCTATGCGTTTGGGACGGCGCGGAGGGGATTCACCTCACATGCAGCGAGCCCTCACTCGGCTGCGGCCCGGAAAACCTGGTCTATCGCGCCGCCGCGTTGTTAAAAGCGTCGGCGGGGGTTCAGCAGGGCGTCTCTATTCACCTGGAAAAGAATTTGCCCATCGCGGCAGGTCTGGCCGGTGGTTCGAGCAATGCAGCGGCCACCCTGATTGCCTTAAGCGCGCTTTGGGACCTTGGCTTGGCCACCGAGCAGCTCTGCGAACTCGGCGCGCAGTTGGGGTCAGATGTGCCCTTTTGCGTGATGGGCGGTACCGTGGCTGCCACGGGGCGGGGCGAAATCCTTGAATCCTTGCCGCCCTTGGCTCCCCGGTGGCTGGTGTTGGCCCATCCGCCCCTGGCGGTGACCGCCGGCCACGCCTATGGCCACCCCGGGCTAACCCGAAACCTGGAGGCGTTGGTAGGCGGCAAAACCCCTTCATTTCGGGCGGCCCTGAAGAATCTGGAACGGGGTGCCCCGGAACAGGTGATTTTTAACCGTATGGAGTCGGGTATTTTCCTCGACCACCCGGAGTTGGCCGCGCTGAAGGAAGAACTCATCGCCTTGGGGTGTACCGCCAGCGCCATGAGCGGCAGCGGGCCCACGGTATTTGGCCTTTGCGAAGACGAAGCTTCGGCCCGGCGCGTGGCCGAAAGCGTCACCGCCGTTCCCACCACGGTGGTCCGTACCATCAATTGCGGGGTCGCCCGGACCTGAGATGGGCCGGATAACCCACGTCCATTTTCCTGGGGCCTAACAAATCACGTATGATACGCCCCATATGTGGTTCCCGTCCGGTTGTGGTCCGTCTGGGAAGCACCCGTTACGAAGTACGAAAGGATTCCCATGGCGTCACTCAATTGTCCCGGATGCGGGGAGCTATTGCCCAAGGACGGCGCACCGTGTTCTACCTGTGGATTTAAGAAAATTCCCGGATTCACCCGAAAACTGGTGACATTTGTGGCCATTTTCGTTGTCCTCGGCACCCTTTGGCTACTCTTTTTGACGAAGGGCGAGTGGGGCAGCTGAGGCACCGTCTCACCTGCCGGTAAACACGCGATAGCGCCCATGGATGAAGCATTGAATCACGATCTCGAAGCCTTCGACGCGGCCCTGCGCGCTCTGGAAGATGGTTTGGACCAACTTCCGGCGTTGCAGGCGGCCTTGTTTGAAGACACGGGCGAATGGCGCAAATTACTCACCTTCAAATTGCTGCCTCAACTGGCGGGAAAAGATGTTTTGGTTGCGGCCGTTGCCGGCGGCACCAACACAGGCAAATCGACTATTTTCAATCTGCTTG
This sequence comes from uncultured bacterium, assembly GCA_963977445.1. Lineage (GTDB taxonomy): Bacteria > Hydrogenedentota > Hydrogenedentia > Hydrogenedentales > JAEUWI01 > JAEUWI01. Next base: position 10,078 of record CAXBPH010000253.1, read on the forward strand.
CCGGTGCGGAGCTCAGCCCCGTCCGTGCGACAGCTGCCGCCACCTGCCGGCCCCTGTTGGTGGGCAATCAGCATCGATTTGATCAGGGGGTGGCGGGCAATCTCGTAGATCGGAAGAGCACACGTCTGAACTCCAGTCACA
>CAXBPH010000254.1:0-10218 GCA_963977445.1 uncultured bacterium
CTGGGAAAATCAGTGTTTTATCGCCTTTACCCACCCGGAACAGAGTCTGTTGCTCAACCCCGGCGGCGACGTGCTGCTGCGGGTCGACGACGGGAAGCCGGGCTATTCCATCACCACCATCGACTTGCGGGAAGCGAAAGACGACAATCACATCCAGGATCGCCGTCCTGAGCTCTATGATGCGGTAAGCGCCGGGGTATACACGGCGCCCGCAAAATGAGCCCTTTGACATGAATTATCACGTGTGGTGGATACAGATTTCGCGGGTGCGTTGCTGTCCCATTCCATAATGGCTCACGGAACACCCCTTACCGTTGAAATGACGGTGTCGGGGTAGAAACCAATCGAATTTAAGCGCCCTGTAAAACCAACACGAAGGAGACCAAGTTTATGAAGCAAACTACCCGTAGTCTGCTGATTATGACCGTAGTAACGACGCTGTTTCTCGCTGGATGTGCCGACCCGTCGGACAAAACACCCGACGCCGTGGTAAACGACGTACCAGCGACCGAAGCACCCGCGGTAGAGGCGCCGAAGGCCGAAATGGCTCCAGCCGAGACCCCCGCGCCCGAAGTGGCACCCGTGGAAGAAGCCCCGGCCATGGAAGCCAATACCTACACCATCGCCCCCGCTTCCACCGTTGGTTTCATCGGATCCAAGATATCGGGCTCCCACGAGGGTGGCTTCAAGACCTTCGCTGGCACGGTTTCCCTCCCCGGTGAAGACGTAACCGAAGCGGTCATTGACGTCACCATCGAGGTTGCTTCCGCCTTTACCGACAACGAAAAACTCACGGCCCACCTGCTCAGCGCCGATTTCTTTGACGCCGAACAATTCCCCCAGTCCACCTTCGTGTCGACGGCCATCGCCAAAGAAGGCGACGCCTATTCCGTAACGGGTAACTTCACGCTCCACGGCGTAACGAAGTCCATTACTTTCCCCGCCACGTTGAGCCTCGATGGCGATACGTTTACCGCGAGTGCGGAATTCGACATCAACCGTATGGATTTTGGTGTTAAGTATGCCGGTAAGACCGACGACCTGATTCGTGAGAATGTGGTCATCCAGCTGAACATCGAAGCGTCTGCATAAGCCGACAATTCACCTTTCAATATAGAACGCCCGGATTTCTGATGAAATCCGGGCGTTCTCTTACTATTGACGCTGCCACAAATTCTTACTGAAGAAAGTTCAACAAACTCGGCTGAATAACCCGCGCACTGGCATCCAGAGAGGCCTGGAGCGAATTGGTCTGGGCGTTCAGTTCGACAATGGTCTTTGCAAAATCGGCGTCGATGTTATCTGCGATTACGCCCAACAGCTGCAGATTAATATCCTGCAGGTTGGAATCGACCCGCTCCAGCCGATTCTGGGTTGCGCCGATACGCGCCGTAGATACGAGAACCTGATCCTGCGCTGCGGACAGCTCGGTCAGGCGCGTTTCCAGCGCGGCCACGTCACCGGAGTTCAGATTTTCCCGGATATCGATGAGGGTCTGAAAAATATCCTGGCCACCGGTTCCGGCCGCTGCAAACACCTTGCTACCCGGCTCGTTGGCAGCAACCTGTATGCCGGCCTGGATCTCGATGGAAAAGGTCTGGTCATTGCCAAGATAGTTAACGCCCGTAATCTGGCCATCGACATCCCGGGTCGCCTCGAAGGGCGGTGACAGGGTGACGGTGCCGCCGAAGATAAAACGCTCATTGCTGATGCTGTTGGCCTGCACCAGAAGGCTTTCGATAAGCTGATCCACTTCGATGGCGATCTGGTCGCGCTGAAGTTGGGCGTTGGTACCGGAAGACCCTTGAATGGTTAGTTCCCGGACCCGCTGTATGACGTCTATCGTGGTGGTCAGGGCGGAATCGGTTGCCACGAGGCCGGGACTGGTGGTGCTGATATTGGTAGCATACTGCTCATTACGGGAAATTTCGCCTTGTGCACTTATGGCACGCCGCGTGGCCAGCGAATCATCGCTCGGGCGGTTCACTTTCTGGCCGGTGGAAAGCTGCTCCTGCAGACGCAAGATCTCACGCTGCTGAATGCTTAAATCACTCAGTACGCGATCTATCAGGAGACGCTGTGTTGTTCGGACTGCACCCATACGCTACTCCAATCAACCCCGCTGATCAATCAGCGTGGGCGTACTACGCAAACGAGTTGTATCGCTCCCCTGGTCGTTGTATTGACCGTGGGAATCGGGTTGGCACAATGCCATCGCAGTGAGGGTCTTATTTGCGATGCCCATCGAGCGTCGCAACACCATATTGTTTTCGCGGACAAGACGACGGGTCGATTCCAGCGTCGCCCGCATGAGCACCTGGAACTCGCGCATCCGTTGTTCCCAGGGCATGGGAACCCGCGCTATCAAGCCGGTCAGGGTTTGCTCCGCCTCCGGAAGCTGATACCAGGCCACCACGTCGGCCACGAGGACCAGTCGGGTTGCTTCGGCTGCCACAGCCTGTTGCACGAGGAGCTGAAGGGCTTCGGTCTTTGCTTCGAGGTATTCCAAATCCTGGGAACGGGCCGCCTGGCCGATGGCACGGCAAACAATGAGCACATTTTGCTGGCGTTCCAGCTCATCGTCAAAATACTCGCACAAATTGTCGAGTAGGGTGCCAATGGTCGTTCCAGGATCACTCACGATATAGTGGCTCCACCCTGGAATTCAGCCTGCACTTCGGCCACCGAAAGCTGGCCATCTTTATCCCGATCGAGGGAGGCAAACTGTTTGGCAGAAAGGCCACTTTCGTCGATACGCAGCATTTTGTCACCATCGACATCCCGCAACCCGACGAAACGCTGGCTCATCTCCAAGGCCTTTGAGGCCTGGGCCTCGGGACTGGCCTTTGCGGCCAGCTGGGCCTTGAAGAGGTCGGAAAAGGTCTCATCGGTGAGGCGTGGTTGCTTAAGGGACTGTACAATCGACGCAGCGCCTTGCATCAGCCCGTTGGCCGCACCTAATCCAGATAAGATATTCATGGCAGACTCCTGTCTTCTTCGCCCAACGGGCGAGGCCTGTTGTTTATATCGGCATTTCCGCCGATTTCTTCACGGTTCCGTATTTTCATTTTCGGCATTGGGGGCCAGGGCCACCTCACCGTAACGGGCCAGCGCTCGGGATTGATTCGATACCGAGGTGTAGGTATTGGTGTTCCCGGCCAGCGGAATCCCCGCCTTGGGGTCGGGAATGGGCAATCCAAGATCAGGACGGACCACGGGCAGGCCTTCCGGGGCCGATTTTTGAATGGCAAGGCCGGGCCGCGTCGGATTCAGCGATATCCCCTTGGGAAAAAGAACTTCTCCCTGGGGATTTCCTTTTTGGAGCGCAATTTGCTCGGCGAGTTGCTTCGCAATGCCAAATTGTCCCGATTTCGCCATCTCCCCCGCCAGAAAGTCATCGAGCATTTCGTCAAAATGCTTTTGCTGGGAAGAATTGGTCACCCCGTAATCGGGAACGGTCTTCCGCATCTCCTTCACCATCTGATAGATAAATAATTGCTCATATTCCCGCAGCACATCGGCCTCTTTGCGGGCTTTTCCAGACGTGGTCGTGTTCCCTTGAAAAGGTGACTCGACCTGTGGGTTTACGTAGAGCATTTAGATCTTCTTTATCTCGGCGTCAAGCGCGCCGGCGGCGTGGAGTGCCTGAAAAATGGATATCATATCCCGGGGTGTCAGGCGCAGCATGTTCAGGGAACGGGCTACTTCGGCGGCGGAAGTCCCTTCGACAGGCATAAGGGACACTTCCGGCTCGGTAACTTCAATGTCATCATTCTGCACCACAATGGGATCGGCATCGGTGAAGGGTAAGGCAGGCACCACGGTTTCGGTGCTCGCGATTTCCACGGTCAGGCTACCATGGGCCACCTGGCAGGGCTTAATCATCACGCCCCCACCAACCACGATGGTTCCCGTCCGCTCATTGATTACCACAATGGCCGGTGGTTCCACATCGACCCGAACCTTATTCAACTCGGCAATGAAGGCAATCAGGTCCTGTTGCTTGTCACGGGGAATACGCACCTGGACGGCACCGCCGGAAAGGGCCGTGGCGGCACCGTCTCCATAGAGGTCATTAATACCTTTGGAAATTTGATTCGCCGCTTCGAATCCGGGGCGGCGTACAAGCAACGTAAGTCGCTCGCCATCGGTGATGGAAGCGGGGACTTCCTGCTCGACCGTGGCCCCGCCAGCGATACGCCCCGCCGTGCCATGGTTGCTTCGGACGGAGGAGCCGCCAGACGTGTCTGCGTTGAAGCCACCGAGCGATACGGGACCACTCGCAACCGCATACACGGTTTCTCCTCCACCAGGCCCACGGAGATAGGTCTCCAGCAACTGACCACCTTCCAGGGACTTTGCATCCAGAATAGACTCCACGTTCACATCGATGGTTGTTCCTTCTTTAGAGAAGGGCGGCAACACCGCGTCTACCATACAAATCGCGATGTTCTTTGAGCTCAAGGAGCCCAGATCCTGAATATTGATGCCATAGCGTTCCAGGACATTTTTCTGTGCGTTAATCGAGGCTGCGGCACCGTCGCCCGTACCCATAAGACCAACGACGATACCCACGCCGGTGATTCTGTTCTCCCGGGCTCCCTGGACGTCGCAGAGATCGCGAATGGCCGTTTCAGACCAGGCCGATTCCGTTGCCACAAGGGTCATCAGCAAGAGCGCCGCCGTGGGCATCCAGCATTTGAGTGTGCGTAGCATCTTCACATCCCCTAAAATGGTGAAAACCAGTCAAGAAATCGGGTTACGAGGCCACGTCGCTGGTTGTTCCACAGGGGGCCTTTGCCCTTGACGAAAACATTGACGTCGGCAACCTGGGTGGACTGAATCGTGTTCTCGGGGGTAATGTCCTTGGCGCGAATAATGCCGGAGAGCTGGATCGTCGAGTCTTCCCGATTTACCGTTACCTGCTTTTCGCCTTTGATCTTAAGATTGCCGTTGGACATGGACTCCACCACGGTACAGGTAATCGAAGTGGTCAACGTATTGCTGCGGATCGTGTCGCCGTCATTCCGGGCTTTGTTCTCGGCCTGGATATCCCAATTGGGCAATTCGCCGGGAATGAGAATGTTATTCCCGTTGGGTTTGGCCCCTACGAGAAATGGATTCGCCGCCGCCGCTGCCACCGAAGAAACGTCGGTCTTTTTCTTTGTATTCGTTTCCGCATTGGTGCGCGCATCAAGCTTTTCACGTACCAGGACCGTAATGATGTCGCCGGGCTGATAACGGTTTAATTTTTCCGTCACTAGCGTTCCCGTTTTGGCAACACGTTGGGAAAAGAGGGAATCTGCCGCAAGAGGCGTTTGCAACAGTCCGACGACTATCACTACGATCACTGAGGGTATAGAACACTTCATGGCCGAACCTCCACGACGCCATCGGCGCGAACAATTCCTTGAAACTCTTCTTTGGTCGCCGGGTTGGAACAAATGATGATATCGCCCGCACGGCCATCCATCATGGCCTTGGCCCGATGCTGAATATGAATGGTGCCACTCCGCACTTCGACAGGTACCATCTGATTGCGCTGTATGAGGCGCTTTGCCTCCACACTCCGTGATGTCACGGGCTGGCCCGGAAATATCGTCTTTTTCGCGATCTGTCCGACCACATCTTCTATACGGGTAAAGGAGCCGGTCGGTGCCCGTGAAACGGCGGTCATTTGCATTTCCAGGTGGGCGGGCATGACGGGCCTTCCCCGGGGAATATCTGTTGCAGCCACCACGATTTCAGAATAGGACTCCACGTTGGCGCGCATTGTCACGGTGCGAAACAACTTTCCGTCAATGATGACTTCGCCACGAAAGGCACCTGAACCGGCGTATCGGTATTGGGGATTGGAACGCCAGCGGATTTCCATATCGCCCTCGGGGGCCACGAGGTCCGAGACGGGCAATGGGATATCCACTTCCGTATTTTCGGGGTCCCAGGGCATTTCCATTTCGATATGATCGTGGAGGGATGCCGCCATCATCTCTTTCGAGATATCGATATGCATCGTCGTCGCACGGACTTTTCCGGAACCTTCTACGGAAACACCTTCCAGGCCGGCCGTTTTGATTCGGGCTTCCACGAGACTGGCGTTGAAATTCTTTGAGTCACCGGGTCGGGCCGCTGGAGATATCTCCAGGGTTGCGAGGCGATCGGCAAGCTCGCCCTCGTCCACTTCCACCAGGTCACCGAGGTAGACATTGGGGCCTTTAATATAGGCTTCTTCCTTCAACTGCAACACCTCGGCACTCCACGCGGGCAGTGCCATGAGCAGTGTCAGGGCCAATGGGACACAGGCTATTCGAATGAGACGAAACATGAGGTTTCCTTTAGTCTATTCGGTTACTTAACGTCGTACGTTGTTGGCGGTCTGCAACATTTCGTCGGCCGTCTGAATTACTTTGGAATTGGCTTCATAGGCCCGCTGGGCGATAATCATTTGGAGAATCTCTTCCACCACCTGCACGTTGGAGTTTTCCAGGAAGCCCTGAGAAATAGTGCCCAGCCCATCGAGGCCAGGCTGACCAACCGTGGGTGCACCAGATGCGGCATTCTCCAGCAGGAGGTTACGTCCAATGCGGGCGTCGAGGCCTGCGGGATTGGCAAAGCGAACGATCTGAATATTTCCTACGGTAACAGCGGTGTCGTTCCCCGCCTGAATTACCGATACCGTACCGTCTGGCCCGACGGATACGACTTCGGAATCGTTGGGAATATTAATAGCGGGTTCCATGGGGTACCCATCGGCGGTAAGCACTTCACCAGCGGCGTTGATCTTAAAGGCACCATCACGGGTATAGGCCGTGCGGCCGTCGGGCAGGGTCACCTGAAAAAATCCATCGCCCTCAACACGGAGATCAAAGGGGTTGCCCGTCTGGATGGCCGCGCCCTGGGAGAATAGCTTGGCGATAGACGAAGGGCGCACGCCGTGACCAACCTGAATACCCTCGGGAATGGTCGTGCCGGCGGCCGTTTCGGAACCGGCAGGTTTGATTGTTTCGTAAATCAGATCCTGAAAATTGACCCGGCTCTTCTTGAAGCCCGTCGTGTTCACGTTGGCCAGGTTATTGGCAATGGTGTCGATGTTCAATTGCTGGGCTATCATCCCGGTGGATGCGGTGAACAGCGAACGAATCATGGCGTCAATCCTCCAGTCTCTACTTCGAGACCGCCCGTGGTTGCGGCGCGTGCCGCATGTCGTAAGGCAATTTTCAGTTTTCAATACCCGACGATGAAACTGGTCGTCGGGCCACAGTTAATTACGGTGAGCCAACTTGTTCAATAAGCCGCCCAATCGTTGCATCGATGGTCTGAATTACTTTTTGATTGGCTTCATAGGCCCGAAGTCCAATCATCATATTGCCCATTTCCACAGGCAGCTGAACATTGGAGAGCTCAATAGCCCCCTGCTCAAGATAGGTGTCGACGGGTTCGGAGCTCTGACTGAGCACTTCTTCGCTCGCCCTATAGAGGTTGTCACCGGTCCGTTCGAGACGCGTCGGGTCCTGAAACTCACGCATACGCACCTGGCCCGTGATCTGACCATCTATGGTCACGACGCCCTCGGGAGAAATTACTATTTCCTCTCCGTTGACATCGATGGGGCCCCCGGTAGCATTGGCGACTTTATAGCCGTTGTCCGTAGCGAGTTGCCCATCTGTATCGATGGTGAACTGTCCCGCCCGGGTATAGCGCTCGCCCCCAGGCGTGTCGATGGCAATATAGCCGGGGCCGTGCAGTGCAAGACTGAGGGGATCTTCCGTAATGCGCAACGGACCGAGGGTCAGATTGGTGAACGACTCGACCCCTTTCACGCCGCCCGCAGGGGCTGCCTCGGTATCGAAGTGAAAGGGGTGTATCATTTTCTGGGAGAAGACTTCGTAGAAGCCCAACTGAACGGGCTGCATGCGCTTGTAGCCGGGGGTGGATACATTCGCCAGATTATTGGCAATAATGTCCTGGCGTTGCTCTACGGCAATCATGCCAGTTGCTGCATTGTAGAGACCCGGTAACATCTTGTTTCACCCTCCGAAGTCAACTTATAAAAACGTCTCGCTGGACGAAATATGCGAGATGGCCTGCGCGTATATCCCGCGACGGATCCGGATGTCAATGGGTAACATGCCGTAGCGCAAGGCCAACCACTCGTTGGAGTCGATTCGATGGGACTCAAATCGACACGGAGACAACGCAAGGCCTGTGCCAATCCAAGACTTTCGACCACAGGACCGCAAACAAAGGGGATTGAAACGTACACTCCTCTGGCCGACCCCAATGCGCTGCATAACTTTCCCCCTCGGGTGGAGTTTTTTTCCACCTGGAGGCAAATGGAACACCTGCAGCCACAACGCAGTGTTCTCCGTCATCCAGGTTGCGATCGGCCCACAGGCTCACGTACAACCGTGTGATGATGGAAACAGACCTGAGAGAATTTGCGACAAAGAAAGAAGCGCGCGTCTTCGCCCGTTCGATGCGAAACCAGTGGGCACCCACGACGCTGGCGGACTGGAGCGAGGCAATCACGTACCATCTGCTCCGCATGTGCCTGTTCCAGGATGCACGCACGCTCCTTTGCTATGTGGGCGCACGGCCGGGGGAACTGGATACGCGCCCCCTCATCGCGGAAGCCTTGCGCAATTGTCAGCAGGTTGTCGTGCCCGTGACGCAAAAGGAAGGGAAGATGGCCTGGTCCCGTCTGGCCCGACTGGATGACCTGGAAATGACCTCACTGGGTTTGCTGGAGCCCCGACCGCAGGCAATCGACTTGGTGGAAGACCCCGGGGGCCTCTGTATTGTGCCCGGTATGCTATTTCAGAAGGACGGCCATCGGCTGGGCTTTGGCGGAGGGTATTATGACCGTTTTCTCGCGCGACGCTCAGGCCCCACCATCGCCCTCACGCCATCCGCGTGTTTAGGACACCGTTTTCCCATTGAGGAGCACGATCAGGCGGTTGGCCATATTGTTACGGAATCCGGGGTGGTGGCTGCGGAACCGCTTAGCGTCGAATAAGCCGGATGATTTCCTTGTGGATGGCACCGTTGGTGATAAGCACACCGTCTTTACCGTCAAATAGCTTCAAGGTTTTTCCATCCAGCCGGGAACATACACCACCGGCCTCTTCTACCACCAACATCCCCGCGGCATAGTCCCAGGGGTTCAAGGTCATATGGACAAAGGCATCCAGATCCCCCGAGGCAACCTGTCCGATAGCCGCGACGGCGGAGCCATGACACCGAACCTGTCCCGATTGGCGAAAGAGACTCTGGGCCCGCTCCATCCAGGCGTTGCGATCTTCGACGCCGCCGAAATCGAGGTCCACACGGGATTCAGCCACCTGTTGCACCTGGGAAACAAGGAGTCGGGTCTCGTTAACAAAAGCCCCTTTCCCCTCTTCCGCCAGGTAGATATCTCCTGTGCCGGGGTAGGCCATGCCTGCGGCGACGGTACGCCCGTGGATAGCGAAGGCCAGGGAGATGGCAAATACAGGAAACATGCCCCGGACGAAGTTGTTGGTGCCGTCAATCGGGTCCATGACCCAGCACCGGGCGTTGGGGCTGGCGGGCATGCGGGAAAACTCCCCTTCCTCGGCCACAATCTCGTCGCCGGGAAAGGTAGCGCGAATTTGGTCTACCGCCCGTTTCTGGAGGGTCAGGTCCACTTCCGTCAGAAGATCCGATGCATTGGCCTTTGACGTAACGGTCAGGGAAGCCCGGTCCGCAAATTTTGCACGGGCATACCCTATATTGTCCTCAAGAAAACATTTTATGAAACCAATTTCCGTCATTAGGCACTCCCGCAACCGATACCCCCCGCAGCCTGGGAGCTTGGTTATTGAAAAAATCAGTATTCCTGCTATTTGTCACATATTACCACCCTGACAACTGCAAGACCAGTCTATCGTCAGGGCAATCGCCCTAAAACGGGTACAAAAACGAAATCGCTCTGTTCACCGAAGTTCGCTCCATGAAACAAGGCCACTGCCAAGTCCCCCCCACCCTTCGGCGGCCATCCATTGACATTATTTGTCATTGCGGACGTATTAAGGGCGCTCAAACGGGTCGAAACGTATTGAGTCGACTACCTTTATTGATTCAAAAATCGCCGTTTATCAGGGGTTTATCCACATTTGGCGCTTTTACCCTGGGTTGGCACGGCTCTTGCCTTAATGAACTCAACAGTTGAAACGAAGTTAACTGGCCGAACAACGTGGG
>CAXBPH010000255.1:0-10218 GCA_963977445.1 uncultured bacterium
CTTAATACCCCGAGCAGCCCAAAAGATCCCGGCTTTGTGAAATATTCGGGCTAAGAGCACCCGGACCCACGAGGTAAACCTTCCATCCCGCGCTGCCCAGGGGCTCGGCTGCCTGACGCACCGCCGTGACGTAATCACGACGGGACTGGGCGGAAAATCGCCCGTTACTGCCGATAAGCATACCGCCCATTCGGTGGTCGGACGATACGATAGCCTTTTCGTAGAAAGGCGACCCAACAATCTCTTCCTCCAGCTCCTCTCCGCTTTCCGCGCCAAAGTGATCGCGAAACACGGTGGGGATACTTTGAACCGAGGTGACTGCGGGCAGGGCCTCCACCGCATTGAGCACCTCGAGCTGCACGTCGAGCGCATCTGTATCAAACAGGTCCCCGCCGTCATAGGCGAGAAGCAGAAAATCTTCCGTGCCGAAATCGCTGCGAAATCCGAGGACTCCTTCGTCCTCCACCACCCATTGCTCGATACTGTTGTCCAAATGGAGCCAGACCATGCCCCAAGGGGCAAGGAGCACCAGGGCCAGCATAACAACGAAGGAGAAGCGGGCGACCAGATCCTGAGACCACGTCACCATCACTTTCCCGGCCAGTGAAATGGATAGCCGTTGAAGAAGGGTGCAAGCACGGTACTCAATTGTAAGCCAAGGGCCATATCTCCCTCGATTTCAATGCGAAGGTCAAAGAACGCCTTGTCGGGAGCAAGGATCCCCGTGGCGACTTCGAGAAGGGTGGAGGCATCCAGATGAAATACACAGGGTGCTTCATCCGCCCCGGACGATAGGCAAATCAAACGTCCGTCGGCGACCGTCAGTGTCCACGCCGCCTTTTCCACATCAACAAGAGAGACACCAAGCACACAATTCAGAGAATGGAGACCCGGCACCAGCAATACGCCTTTCAGCCCAGGCAGGAACACCTCGAAATAGGCCCGGCAGGCTTCCTCCCGTTTTGCGGATAGTGCTGCAGTCATCATCACACCAGCGCCGGTTGGGGCGCAACGTCGAGCGGGTAGTGCTGCTCGAGAAATGACTGGATGAGAAACTGGAGACGATTACGATCCATGGGCGCGAGGGGATGCCCCCCCGAGGCGGCATGGGCGAGCTCGCTCTTAAATAGGGCATCACTGGTCAACATGTAGGGCCGGAATACCCCGGAGATACGCTGGAGAACCGCCTCCGCAGCCGATAGGGGGGCTCCGTCAAGGTTATGGACGGTTTCGTACTCCGGGATATCCAGCAGCGCCGCGATGACTGCGATCAGGTCGGTCATGGGCGCGGGTTCAGGATGTGAAAGATTAAAATAACTGGCGGTCCTGGGACGGCGGGCCGCGATATGGAGCATGCGGCAGACCACATCGTCGACGTGGATCAGATTCTTGGCGGCGTCATGATCGACCTCAACCCGGAAAGTCTGATTGGCTGCGTCCTGGTGGGCAATCCCGTGGCGCACGCCGACCATCTTTGCAAGACGAATCATTTTGGCGACGTTGTAAACGGTTTGCCCATCGCACAGGCCGGAAACGCTTTCCCCAAGAATAATGCTCGGGCGATAGATGGTGTAAGGAATATTTGCATCGGACACACAACGCTCGGCTTCGTGTTTCGATTCTTCATAGGGGTTCTTGAAACTGGTCGGACGTTTCAGTGGCCCTTCCGGTACGGCATCTTCGCCATACCCGTTTCCCGCGGCATAGGCGGTGCTGACATGATGAAGATGTTTCACGCCGGGAAGTCGCCGGGCAAATTCCACAACATTTCGTGTGCCTTCCAGATTCACCTGAAAGATAAGGTCGCGCAGTATCTCTTCAAAACGCGTAATCGCGGCCAGGTGCCATATTTCAACGGATTGTTCCGCCAGCAGCGCCTGCGCTTCGGACGAGAGGCAAAGTCCCGGTAGACGTACGTCTCCCTCCACGCAGACAAGCCGCCCCGGGTGCAATCGCTCCAGATGGGCGAGTCGTTGATTGTAGGGGGTATTTCCAGCACGCCGGGTGAGCGCGATGACACGACCCGCGCTACACCGCAGAAGGTATCGTAAAAAATGTCCCCCCAGGAAACCCGTGGCCCCCGTGAGAAATATCGTGTTGCCATCCATCGCGGGCAGCGCCTGATAAAGCTGGTTGAGACGCTGGTGATGTTCCCCTAAGGCAAGCAAGGCCGCCCGGAGTTCGGAGGCCAGGTCTTCCGAGGAAATGAGCCGATCCACCGCTCGGGACCGAAGCAGTTTCAAGGCGTGTGGCCGTTCTTCACGGGTTGCAATCAATCCAATAGGTACGCGAGGCAGACGGACGTGAAGCTGTTCCAATAGGGCATCCAGCTGATCGGGGTCTTCTGGAAAGGCGACGAGGCTGCAATCCCACGATTGCCCGGCACCATCCCATTCCGGCACTTCCTGACACGGCCCGTAGTGGACGTCGGGAATTGCGTCCAGAACGGACGTCACGGGCGCTGGCATTTCACCTGCCAGAAATACGCGCATTTACTTGGACCCTTTTGCCTGGTCGTTGAGCGCCCAATCGTAGTCCGTGAAAGACAGCTCGAAGCCCTCCAGGTTTTTCGCCGTGTCCGGGGCATCCATGTAGGGGGCCACAAAGGCATTCAGCGAGTTGGACGTGGCTTCAAAGTCGCTGCGGTACCATTTAAAAATCGGAGACAACCAGAGCACTTTTTTCTCCCGGTCCAGGCGATTCTTTTCGGGCGTATTGAGAAAGCTCCGCGTCTGGTCGTCGAGTTGTGCATCCAGGGCATCACCGAGATAGGCTTCTCCCCGGAGTGATGGGCACCCGAGCGCAGCACACACCAGGGCGAAATGAATTCGAGGCTCGGCATAGTTTTTTCGGATGATTTTATGCTCCAGGGTGTCGAGGGAGACTTTCTTTCCGAAGAGCAACACCGATTTCTTATCCCAGGGGCTACTGATAAAGGAACCGAGGGACTTGATGCTATCCACCGGGTATCCATCAATGATCAACTGGAGTGTGGAGGCATTGTATACGTTTATCAGGAAGGCCAACTGGTCGTTCTGCGACCACCCCTGAAAAGTCGGCAGCGTTATATTGCCCGCCTCCTCCAGATAGCGGTCGAGTGCTGCGCGGTTTTCTTTCAAGCCGTTATAGTCCACGAGGCTATCCGACACATAGGCTTTGAGGAGGGCATCCAGGGGCGTATGGTCCATACCTGATGCCGCAAAATTGGAAAGCACCGCTGCGACGGATAGGAGTAATGAGTTCATTGAATTTCCCTTTGTGCGAAGGCCCTTAGGGCTTCCAGCCATTGTGTTCGAGGTAGTCTGCATAGTGCCACATATCGGCATCTTTCTTCCGTGCAAAGAATAGGGTGGTATAAAAGCGATGGCCCGTTTCTTCCTTGGGGCCATACTCCCGATCCTGCCCGACATTATGATCCCAGGACCAAAGTCCAAAGAGAAGGGTCTCCAACGGCTTATAGGCCCCTTTCACCAATCCCTTCCGGTGTCCATGGGTGTGGTAGAAGGAAGTCGTCGTGCCGTCGTCAAGCTCCAACGCCTTCAACGCCTCTATGGGCGCGGCGGGTGCGTACACCGTGGGCATGGCATCCTGCAGGGTGTCGAGGGGCTGCAACGAAACTCCCATACACCGGTGAGAGCCACTTCGAATACGTACCGCAATGCGGGGATTCTCTGCTGCCTTGGACTTCAGGTAAAGTTGCCCTGGCAGGTGCTCGCCGTAAACGACCCGTTCGGAACCATCCCATCCATCGGGGTACGCCTCTTCGTCGAGGTAGTCCGTCGGAATAATTGCGTGATAACAGCCGCAGCTCTGCACGGTGGTCAACCACACCGGCTCGTCGGAAACGTTTAAGGTAACAATCGCAATGGCCCCAACGTTCTTGCCTGCCGATACATTCAGGGGCACCCAGGTAAAGGGACTGGCCTCGAAATGAATTCGGTAGATCAGGTTGGTGTAGGCACCACGGTTCGTTTCGAAATGTTCCACGGCCGTATAGATGGTCGGATGAGCAGGGTCCACACGAACCAATTCACGTCCGTGTTTGGAGACGGAAGCGACGGGCGTGCCTATTTTGTTGAAGGCCTTATGGTCGTCTTCTATAACAAATACCGGCGCGTACTGCTGAACAAGGCCATCGGCGCCCTCGAGCACATAGGCCGTCGTCTGAGCTTCAAACGACGCAACACCGGCGTTGGCGCAGAGATATATTCCGCAGAGAACCACCAGCGTGCATGGAAGGATCACGCGCACTATTCAACGACCTCTGCCTTGGCCGAGATGGCTTCCTTCAGTGCGGCGGCATCGCGGGTTGGCGTAGCCTCTTCAGCCATTCCTGCCCGTGTCGGCCATAACGCAATGACGGACATCTCCGATATTTCTAACGTCCTCATCTCAGCGTTTCCAGTGATAGCTATCGGGACAATTCAGCAGGCAGCCACCACCAAACATACGGTCCATGGCCTTCCAGAAATTCGCAACGTACTGCTCCGATGCCGCCTGTCGTCCCCGATCGAGTTCATCAATGAGAAAGCGATCCCACTCGGCACGCTTCCAATCCACGAAGTGCATGATGGCCCGCTCACCGGCCACGCCGGGCTGGGGGTGGGTGCTTCCCATGGGCGCGTGGATGGCCTTCAATAGACCATTCACCCCCGGGCCCGCACAAATGACGTGGCCGTAGATGTTATAGCCCTTGTCCAGATCGTAGAGACACGTGATGGCCATGACCGAGCCCAGCTCAATCAGTTGGGGAGCCGCCGGAAAGACCACGCGAATGAGTTGCTCATTCCGTACCGTATCTCGCTCCAGTTTCTTATAGAGGCGGGCGTGACGCTCAATTTCGTGATGGCCACTTCGTTCCGCGTAGTGGACTTCACCCTTAAAACACTCGCTATCGAGACAGGCCTGTATAGTTCGGTCCCCTTCCGACTTAGCGGCGATTTTGGAAGCACCGTGGCCAGCCGACAAATGCTTATTGCTTGAAAACGGGGTATAGTGGTCGTTGGTCAGAACGGTGGGCGTGGACTGTTGAGACATAAATCGTTTTTCCTCTTCGATTGGAGACGCTGTTTTCGTGTGGAACGTCAACGTCTGATTTTATGCATCCAGACCGCATTGGATGGTGCTGTATATTTCTACAGACGGCCGATGAATCAGGTAGCCGCCCCTGCCAGAGCCCCTTCGTGCACATCAGATACCTGCCAATATTCGTTTTTCAGGATGGCCATGGCCTGACGTAATTCGTCGTTGAAGGCAAGGCTATCTTCGTTCACATACATACCCACAAAGCGTTCCGCCAGGGATTTAGATAGACCACGGCCGTAGTTGAGGCTGTAGTCCACCGCGGCGCTCCGTTGTTTGAGTGCAATCTCAACAGAGCGTCGATACGCACTTGCCACGGTCGTCTTCAGCGCCTGGCCCAGGTTGGCCCGTATGCAATTGACACCAAGCGGCAGCGGCAGGCCGCCGTGGCGCTTTCCAAAAAGTTCACCAAAGTCAGCCAGCAGCGTGAAGCCTTCGTCCGCATAGGTAAGCTGACCCTCGTGGATGATGACACCCGCCGCGACTTCACCGGAGGCAACGGCATCCATAATCTTGGTGAAGTCCAGATGAACTTCCTGTATCTCCGGCAAAAGAGACCGGGCCACGAGCGTCGCCGTCGTGAAGGGTCCGGGAAGAGCGACTTTCTTACCCGCGAGACTCTCCAGCGTTGCCGGCCTATTGGCGATGAGCCGGGGACCGTAATTACGGCCCGCACTCGTGCCCACTTCCAGCAGGTCATAGCGGTCTTCGAGGTGCAGATAGCCATGCACCGAGAGGGCCGTTACTTCCAGGGGGTCCTCCCCCATGGCCAACTCGTTCAGCGTCTGAATATCATGGAGCACATGGATAATGCGGTGGTCGGGAATCGTCACCTGTTCCGAAGCAAATCCGTAGAACATGAAGGCATCATCCGGGTCGGGGCTGTGGCCAATACGTATTGTATTCATGAATCGGTTCCTTTATACCGCTGCCGAGTGCGGGGGGCTGGATACGGGGTTAACACGGAGCTGGGTGAATTGGGGACCGCAGGCCGGCGCGACACGATGGCAATGAAGATGTTCGTACGTGGTGCTACGCTGTACAGGAACAAACCCCGCGTCGTGAATCATGTTGACCACCGACTCCAATTTCGTAGCCACCTGGTGGCTCGCCTGAAACAAGACGTTCTCCTCCAACAGCACACCTCCAAAATCATCAGCACCGGCATGGAGGGCAAGTTGGCCCGCACGCCAACCTTCGCCAAACCAGGAAGCCTGGATGTGGGGCACGTTGTCGAGAAAGAGTCGGGCCAGTGCAATAACCCGCACGTATTGACTCGCCGGAGCGGCCTCTTTTACGAGTCGGCTCAACGGAGACCCACCGGGCTTGAAACTCCAGGGGATGAAGGCATAAAAGCCGCCGGTCTCATCCTGCAAATCCCTAATACGGATGAGGTGCTCGATAATGTCTTCGTCTGTCTCAAGATGCCCATAGGTCATGGTGGCGCTGGTCTTGAAACCAATATGATGGGCTTCCCCCATGACCGCCAGCCAGGCATCGGTACGGGTTTTCTTCGGGGACAGCTTGCGACGCACGGCGTCCACCAGTATTTCGGCACCACCACCGGGCATGGTGCGAAGACCCGCGTCCCAGAACTGCTGGAGCACGGCATGGGCGCTCATGTCTTCCTGATCGGCGATGTGGAGTATTTCTGAGGGCGAAAAAAGGTGCAGATGCATCCCCGGCGCATGGTGTTTCAGCGCTTCGATGACATCCAGGTAGTAGGACAGGCCCAGGGCAGGATTGTGTCCCCCTTGCAGGAGCACGGTCGTCGCCCCCTGAAGTTGGGCGGTAGCGGCATTCCGACCAATCTCATCGGGCGTGCGCACATAGCCCTCCGGGTGCCCCGGCGTACGATAGAAACTGCAAAAGGTACAATCCGTCGTACACACGTTGGTGTAGTTGGGATTGGTGTCGATCACAAAGGTAACAGCGTTTCCAGGATGAATGTGCTGACGAATATCGTTCGCCCGCGCCATCAGATCAGACTGGGCACCATGGCGATAGAGATTCAGGGCCTTATCAGGCGCTACGCGCTGTACGGTCATATCGGCTACCTTCCATGAGCTGGAAAAACTTCTTCATCCCTTCCATGTCGTCCTCGGTCAGACGATTCCGCAGGTGCGTGAAGTAGTTTCGCTGGGACCCGTCCACATCTTCCTGACCACCGAAATGGGCAAGACGTTCCTGGCCCCCGGGCGTGCCCGCCCGCTGGACACAGGATTCCAGCCATTCCGCAACGGCCTCACGCTGGACCTGGGGCAACGACTTGGAAACGACCCACCGGGCAAAAACGAAGGGTAGTCCCGTATGCTCAAACCACCAACCACTCAGGTCCACATCGTGCTCCGTATTCAGGCCACGTTGCGCGTATTGAAAGGCGCCGTCACCGATCAACAAGTGCGCAGCACCGCCGGGGTAAGACTTAGTGAACTCGGGTTCCATGCCATAGCGTTCGGTACAAAGAATCCGAAAGAGCTCAATGGAGGAACGGGATTTCGGCGTGGCATAAATGGGCACGTGCTGATGAAGCAAATACTCCAGGGGGCGGCTGGAGAAAAGCTGCACACTCTGGACCGGGCCACGGCAGGCGATGCCGCAATCACCAATTACGTCGACAAGCGAGCCCATTTCAGGCAGACTCGCAACAGGCAGGAGAGCCGCATCACAGTGATGGTCGGCGACGAGTTCGTGAATCCGGGCCGGCGTCTCAAAACGAAGGCTGTGGTTCCACGCGGGTTTGCAGAGGCGGTAGGCACCACCCGACAGATTGTCGATAGAAATTAAACGAAGCATGGGACGACTCCTTTTCCGTGGCTGGCACAGAGCTCAAACTGCCCGGTGCGCGCAACAGGAAGTTGGCCGGCATCACGGATAGTTCGCTCCATGAATTGCCGGGTCAGGGATGCAGGCGATTCGGAGGCCGCCAGTTGCATGATGCGCTCTTTTCCCAGGGTGCCATCGAGATCGTCTGCACCGAAGCTCAATGCCGCGGAAGCCGTTTCCAGCCCGATGGTGGGCCAATAGGCCTTGACGTGAGAAAAGTTATCGAGAACCAATCGCGATAGCGCTATGATTCGCAGAGAGCGGGGCGCCGCGACGGGGCGAGCCACCAGTTGGGTTTCCCCCGGCAAATAGGCCAGCGGAATAAAACTTTGAAAGCCACCGGTGCGATCCTGAAGGTCGCGGAGCTTCATGAGGTGCGCAATAATTTCCTGGTCTGTTTCTATATGCCCGAAGAGCATGGTGGCGTTGCTGGGCAGCCCCACGTCGTGGGCTTCCGCGTGAATGCGCAACCAGTCGACCGGGCCTATCTTATCGTTGTACAGGGTCTGGTGAATGCGCTCGGACAGTATTTCTGCGCCACCACCGGGCACCATGTCGACACCGCCGTCCTGCATCTGCTCAAGGATGTGCCGCGTCGTTGTCTTTTCCATGCGGGCAAAGTACGAAATTTCCACGGCCGTGAAGGCCTTAATCCACAACGATGGACGGGCCGCTCGAATGGCGCGGACCAAATCCAGCGAACGTCGAAAGTGCCAGCCGGGCCAGAGTCCGCCAACGATATGGGCTTCCACGATGCTCGTGTCTTCGAGGTCCCGGAGAATTTCGGTCTCTGTCAGTTCGTAGGCATGGGCGTCGTTCTTCTTCGCGGCGAAGTCGCAAAACTTGCAGGCGTAGACACACAGGTTGGTGGGGTTTACGTGACGATTCTGCACGTAGGTGACGCGGTCGCCGTAGCGATTACGTTTCTCTTCAAAAGCCATACGGCCCAACACAAGCAGGGGTGTTTCCCGCAGATGCTGGAGCGCCGTAAGGTGGTCGAGTCGAGAATCGGTTTGAAGCATAGCACTTCCTTTCTATGACTCTGTAAGAGAAAGAAGTGTGCCAAAACCGTCAGAGCGGTAGTTTCCCCAATGTTTTCGATGATTACGGGCCCCTTCCGACCTTTATGCGCCCTCCCGATGGGTGCAACCGAAGTTGACGGCAAGATTGGAGACTGAATGGTTGCAAGGACTTACAGCACGCAACCAACGGTGCACCTGCAACCAAAGTTGCGCCCTGATTTACAAGACCTCCAGGCAGCAAGGGGCCGTCGAAAAAAAACGGTCCATGGGCAATTGCCATCTGGGAAAAGCGGTTTCCAGTAACTGGTCGTGCCGCGCGATCCCCAAAAGGCGAGTATCAACGAGTCCTGACGGGTTCGTGCGTAAGTCGTCGCGCCTAAGCTGGGCGGCCCTCCTGCCCCGGGCCGGAGGCAGGTTGCTTTTACGTCTTCGACGTAATGCAGGCGAGCCGCCTGCGCTCCCAAGCGCCAAGTCTGGAAGCTGAAAACCAAATCACTTAGAAGATGTCCGAGATGAAGCTTTGCTTATTTAGTTGCCCATGAGCCGAACATCAGCGAGCGCAGAGCGTCTCAAACACCATCCCCCGTCTGGCGCAATCGCTTGTTCAGTGCCTGCCGGGATATGCCGAGCATTTCGGCGGCAATGGCCTGGTTGCCCCCGGCCCGATGCAGGGCCTCTTCCACGAGTAACTCCGTGTTTTCCTTGAGGGTCGGAAGGACATCCCCAAAGGTGACCGCGACTCTCGTGTGATGCGCCGTGTCGTCATCGGGCGAAATATCACGCACGTGCTCTTTGAAACGGGACATGGACAACACGCCGCCACTGTGGTGGGTGACGGCATCCATCACCATGGAGCGCAACTCACGCACGTTGCCCGGAAAGTGATAGGTCTTCAACAGGGAGCTGAGTTCCCGGGGGGCCGTGGGGCGGCTCTTGTCGAGCAGTCGGGCCGCATCGTCGAGGAAAAACTCCAGGAGCGGTGCAATGTCTTCCCGCCGTTCGCGCAGGGGTGGCACCGTGACGCGGTGGGTATGGAGTCGGTAATAGAGGTCTTTTCGGAAGGCACCACTTTCGGTGAGGGCCTTGAGGTCACAGTTGGTCGCCGCAACGACCCGGGCGTCAGATTTTCGCGCCACGTCGGAGCCCAGAGGGTAGTACTCCCCTTCCTGAAGCAAACGCAGGAGCTTTACCTGCGCCGGACCGTCTAGATCGCCGATTTCATCGAGAAAAAGGGTTCCTGCGGCGGCTTGCTCAATCAATCCCGGGCGGGCAACGTCGGCACCGGTGA
>CAXBPH010000256.1:0-10146 GCA_963977445.1 uncultured bacterium
ACCAATAAATAGAACCGATTACGCTTAAGTAAGCGCCATTCGGGACTGCACCGACATCGCCCACGAAAACCTGCAATGCGCACGCCGTGGCCAAAGAGGCGACCCCGCCTTACCCAAGAGCGATATAACAGTCGGGGCGGCCACCGGGGACTGCACCGACATGGCCCACGGATTCCTGCGATGCGCCCGCCGTGGCCAAAGAGGCGGCCCCATATTACCCAAGGGAAATATAATAGTCGGGGCCGTCCCCCTGAGTGCCACTTACCCTCGGGGGGACCGCACCGACATCGCTCACGCAACCCTGCAATGCACCCGCCGTGGCCAAAGAGGCGACCCCAACTTACCCAAGGGCGATATAACAGTCGGGGCCGTCCCCCTGAGGGCCACTTACCCTCGGGGGGACGGCCCCGACTATCTAAATTTTCCTTGCTACCAACAACCCCTGCAGCATCAAGACACCCACACCGCCACCACCAATTCATCATGTCGGTGCAGTCCCCGACCGCCCCCTACTTCCCTATCTCCACCGCAATGACCACAACCGCCTCTTCCGGCCACGTCGCAGGCATCCGAACGGTCTTCGTCCCGTCGTTAAACGCGAGCACTTCACCCGTCGACAGCACCGTCGCCCCCGCAATCGGCCCCGCGATCCCCTTCAAGGAAATCTCCTCGCCGGGACGTTCCTCCAGGTGAACATAGAGTAGCCCCGCCTTACCCGTCAGCTTTCCAGCCGAAACCGTGACGCCCCTCACCTGCCGCGTACCATAGATACTCTCGCCGTTCTTCGCCAACCACACACCGATGTCTCGGAGACGTTCCGCCAGTGGCGCAGGGATCTCACCTTCGGGTGTAGGCCCCACATTCAGCAACAGGTTGCCTCCACGGCTGACCACGTCCACCAGGGTCCGGATAAGTTCGATACTGCTCTTGGGAGGACCGTCCTTCTTCATATATCCCCACGACGTGCCGATGGTAAGACATGCCTCCCAGGGACGAATCTCTTTCTCTTCGGTTTCGGTCTTTTCCCCAATCTCTGACATCTGCTCGCGGGTGTAGAAGTCCGCCAGCGGTGTCACACCCCGTACGCCCTTCCCGAGTCTATCGTTGATGAGGGCATTCGGCTGCAGGGTACGAATCATGGTCACGAGCTCCTCCGCACGCCACGTACTCTCCGGGTGATCCCATTCGCCGTCAAACCAGAGCCCGTCGATGGGCCCGTAATTGGTGCAGAGCTCCCGCACCTGGCCGAACATATATTCGTCCACATACTTGGCCAAGTCCGTCTTATAATCCGGCTGGTGCCAATCGAGGGTCGAGTAATAGAAAGAAATCTTCAGGTCATTCGCCCGGGCCGCCTGCACCAACTCGCCCACAAAATCCCGCTTTGCCGCCCGGTCCATGGAATCGTAGTCCGTAAGGGCACTGTCGAACATGGCAAAGCCCTCATGATGCTTACTGGTAAACGTCATGTACTTCGCCCCGGCATCTTTCACCAGGTGCATCCACTCGTCCGCGTCAAACTTAGCAGGCTGAAACTGGTCCGCGTAGGGTTCATATTCGGCAACGGGAATGCCCTCATTCTCCATGGCCCACGAGACATAGGGTCCCTTCTCGTTCTTCCCGTGGACCGCATAAAGGCCCCAGTGAACGAAAATGCCGAACTTGGCATCCTTGAACCAGGTATTGTCAGCATGGGGTGGCGAAGGCACTCCTTCAGCAGCAATAGCCCCGTAGCACAAACTCATCATGATCACGAGGGACAAGACATATCGAATCGCGGGCACAGTAAACTACCTCCGGCAGATCTATTTAGACCGTTTGTGTTTCCATGGCAGATAACACCTGAAAACTGCAAGGCAAAGGGGGTGGACCTTCCAGTCCGACATACGGTGCCCCCTCTATCCCTTGCTTCCATTTGCGTATGAAGTAAAAAAGGGGTTCGTGACGCAACATCACGAACCCCGGCAAAACCGTTTCACATGCGATGCCTAATCGGCCGCTTTTTCGATGGCTTCGCCACCTTTCTTGATGTCCTTACCAACACCGCGCAAGGTATTGCATCCAGTCACGGACAAAACAAGTAACAGCGCGATTGAACCAAGTAAGACTTTAGTAAGCGATTTCATTTCATAGTTCCTTTTCAGCAATCCATCGAAAAACGCACAATACGTGCATTCGCTCCTATACTACGTTTTCCACCTGAATCCGCGCAAGGCGTGGAACAGGGGTTACTTCGCAGCACCGATGCTACCGTGATCAACAACCCCCGGATTCTCATACCATTGCCCGAAAAACTCCGCCGCCGTGCCCGGGTATACGCCCCGCTTCGCGTCCATCCACGTGAGCTGATCGCCCACGCAATAATACACGTACGTCTTACCATCGAATTCGATGAGTGCCGCGTCCGAGGCATTAACACCTTCTTCCAGTCCCGCTGGTGAAAGCACGGGGTTGGCGCTGCTGAGTTCCCAATGCTTCAGATCCTTTGAACGCGAGATGTAGGTCTCGTAAAAGTGACGGGGCGATCGGTTCTCCAGATACATAACGTAGTAATAGCCATCGGCATAATGAATCTCAGGGCAGGCGGTGTAGCGATTGGTGCCGAAAGACGCCTCGGGGAGCGTCTCCCAGGTTTGGAGATCCTTTGACGAAGCAAACTTCGTCGTAAAGCCCGGGTAGGCAGGCGTGTTTGACTCATAGGTCAAGACATAACCGTCCGGCCCCTTACAAAGACTGCTGTTAAAAAGATGTTCATTCTCCTGGGAGACAATGACCCGCTGCTCCCAGTCCTTCATATTCTTCGAGCTGAACAAGGTCACATCGTTCCAGTTGCCGGCGTCAAAACGGGACGCTACCGCGTGAAAGGTGTCACCATCCACAAAGGCACTCGCCAAACCGTAGCCTTCGGCAAAAACCGCCAGCACGTCCGTGCTCCCTGCCTCACGAATGTCCAGATGGTAGTCTGCTTTTGTGCCACCGCTGCCCGGGCGCACACACACCATCTCCATGAGCTTGCCCTGCCACACGAAAGGCGAAATCTCACACATGTCTTTTTCGACTATCTCGATGTCCTGAAGGGCATGCATGTTGGACGTTGTCGGCGGCGGCGCGATGGCGCTGAAAACATCGCCGGGCCACTGCTGGAGACGATAGAAGCCTTCGGGCACGTCCTGCTCAAATTGCACATAGGCCTGGACGTTGCCCGTAGTTGTGTACTGTATCTCGTTGACCGTCTCTTTATTCTGGCGAACGCCAAAAACCTTATACCCCATCACCGTGGTGTCTTCCAGATCGACGGCCAGGTATTTCCCCTGCTCCACGCTCTGGATGGCACCGTCCGAGGGCGTTCCCTGGGGCTGAGAAAAGTTCAGAATGACCATCTTGCAATTTTTCAGCTTGATGCGCATGCTCGTGGTGAAACCAAAGTTACCGGCTTTCAGCGCGCACTGGGGACTCGCCATGGTGCAATCTTCGAAGATAACATCCGGCTGCTCGGGCATGGTCTCGTTTTCTACACGAACATAGGCCGCCGCCGTATCGCCCCACCAGTCCAGCGCCCAAAGCTGGGTGCGCCGGAAGGTAATGGGCTCGTCGGGGCGGGAAAGGCAACTCGCCACGCCGCCGCCAAAGGCCCGACCGATGCCCACGCAATCTTCTACGATGACCGTAAAGGGTTCGATCATGTTGGTGTTGTCCCAGAAGAGGCCGGCATCGGCGCCGGTCATATAGACCCGGCTCAGTTTCCACCGGTCCCAAATCACTGCGGAGAAGGTCTCGTCGGTGTGTTCTTCTGACCAGCCCTGGGTATTGGAGCGGATGTTGCCATGCCAGTCATAGCTCTTGAAGCCCTGCTTGGGATCTCCCGCGTCGAGAACGACCCAACCGGTCCGTCCCCCACCGAGCGCACCATCATAATCGCCAACGAGTTCGTTGTAGGCGCCCTTCGCCCCACGAAAGGCCGGCGACAGCATGGCTTCCATATAGGTGTCAGGACGAATGACAACGCGATGGCCACCTTCGCCGTTGGGGATAGCATCCAATCCCGCCTGGACCGTGGTAAAAGCGGTGGACCAGGAAGTACCTCCTGCATTATTGCCCAGCTTGGACACATAGTAGGTTTCCGCCGATGCGAAAGGCGCTAGGGCGAAACACAACATCGTTGTCACCATATAACGAATGAACATATAAACTCCTATCCGGTTGGTCGAGCCGCCATTGTAGCCATCGGCGGGTAGCGTTGTCTCCCTAAAAGACACGCCCAGATAATTCGTAATTTGCCGAAAAGAATCAAAGGGACTCAGACATTCCTGTCTGAGACAAGGCCCACCCAAACGCCCAAGGGCCCAATAAACCAACACGGTGCACCCGGCATGCCCAAGGTCTTCACTTCAAAAGACAGGGGTTTCTCCCCTGTCGCACGAGTTCGTCCGAAACTTAACTACCCTTTGTCTCAGACAGGTCATAGACGCGCCGGGGCGGGAATGTCTGAGTCCCCATTACACAAAAAACGCTTCGAAGGCGTTCCTTCAAAGCGTGGGGGCAATTCTGGGTCGGTGCTTACTCCTGTGTCTGATCCACCATAATCAGCTCGTCCAGCACATACCCACTCTCTTCCGCTTGCATCAGCAACCTATCCACAATGGCCTCGTCGAGCTGGGGGGTACGCGAAAGTATCCAGAGGTAGTTGAAGTTCCCCCCAGCTATCATGGCGTAGTCATAGTTTTCCTCGTCCAGGGCAATAATGTGGTAACCACTGAAAAAGGGACCGAAAAACGACACCTTAAGGCTTCCCACCGAGGTATCCCCCTGGAATTCTGCACGCCCTTCGATGAAGCTCATGCTCCCATCCCCTTTCATGCCCTCATTCTCCACCTTCACACTGCCATCTTCCTGCCTGGTATAGGTGGCCGTGACATGGCTGAGTCCACGTTCGAAAGGGTGATCCAGCCGGTAAAGCTCATACCAGGTACCCGCATATCGGTCTATGTCGAAGTTTTTGACCGCCTGCAATTCCCCTGGAATACCCGTCAAGCATCCGGACAAGCAAAATACGGCTATCAGAGCTGGGATACATTTTTTCATAAGACGTTCCTTTAACGTAAGTTAATAATCTTAATTTAAGGCTGGTTTGTAGTAGCGCCATAGCTACCGTATACTTAGATGATATCATAATGTCTATATTTTGTCTAATATAAAATCAAAAACAATAGACACAAGGAGCTACAACATGAATGCTACATCAAAAACCGTGCTCGTAACCGGGGCAACCGGCTATATAGGCGGGCGTCTGGCCCGTCAAATGGCCACCCGCGGCCTGTCCGTACGCTGCATGGGGCGACGGCCCGATGTCCTGAAGGCTCGGTTTGGCGATACGGTTGAATCGGTCCATGGCGACGTAACCGACCCCGATAGCCTGCGCCTCGCCCTCGCAGGCATAGATACCGCCTACTACCTTATCCACGCCCTGGACGAGCGAGCGAACTTTGAATCCCTTGAAATGGAGGGGGCGAAGAATTTTGCGCAGGCAGCCCAAGAGGCAGGTGTCCGACGCATTGTCTATCTTGGTGGTTTGAGCGACGCCCACGCAACCGAATCCGCCCACATGCGAAGCCGCCATGCCGTGGGCGAGACGCTCCGTGATTCCGGCATTCCCACCATTGAATTTCAGGCCTCTGTCGTCATCGGTGCAGGCAGTCTCTCCTTCGAAATGGTTCGGGCCCTGGTGCGACGCTTGCCTGTCATGATTGCGCCTCGGTGGGTCCAGATGAAAACCCAGCCCATTGCCGTCGACGATGTGCTCCACTATCTTGAAGAAGCGCGTACGTTGGACGTCGACGGTCATCGCACCTATGAAATCGGTGGAGCCGACATTCTCTCCTATCGCGATCTCATGATGCGCTATGCCGCATCCCAGGGGCTTCGCCGTCGTATTTTTAACGTCCCCTTTCTTACACCCTGGTTATCCAGCCTCTGGTTGAATCTGGTCACCCCCCTACTCGCCCGGGTGGGACGGAAATTGATCGCGAGTATCTGTGTGTCGAGCGTGGTGCGCAATTCTCATGCGCTGGAAGATTTCTCCATCCGCCCTATGGGTATTGATGACGCCATTGCTGCGGCCCATCAGGAAGAAGAAGCGCGAATCCTCGCCTCCCATTGGACCGATGCCCTATCCGCATCGGGTGCCCCGAAATCGTGGGGAGGCGTTCATCTGGGTACCCGCATCATCGATGAGCGCGCCGCCCATGTTGACCTGTCCCCCGAAGAAGCCTTCTGGCCTATTGCGCGTATCGGCGGCACGACGGGCTGGTACTATGCCAATGGCCTGTGGAAACTACGGGGCCTGATAGACAAACTCCTCGGTGGTGTGGGCAGTGACCGGGGACGACGGCATCCCGAGCACCTGCATATCGGGGACACGCTGGATTGGTGGCGCGTCGAAGCCATCGAAGAAAACAGCTGTCTTGTTCTCCTGGCCGAAATGAAGATTCCCGGTCGGGCGTGGCTCCGTTTTGATATAGAACCCGACGAAGACAGCAGCGGATGCACCATCCGGCAAACGGCCATCTTCGACCCCCAGGGCGTTGCGGGGCTGGCCTATTGGTATAGCCTTTACCCCCTGCACGAGTTCATCTTCGCCGGCATGTGTCGAAATATCGCACGTGCGGCGATGGAAAATGCCCGTGACTAAACCTCGCCTTTCAGGCCGCAAAGTGGCAACCGCCGGGTATGGGGCGCTATCATGAGCCCACACGTTCAAAAGCTCCGCCCGCACCGATTAAATCTTCCGTTAGAAAGCAATCATGATTAGCAAAGAAGACCTCCAGGAATTCTTCACCAGCACCCGCAAGCTGCGCGATAGCGGCGAGGCCAATTTCGATATTGACGATGTATGCCGCTGGTCCTATTTCTTCACCGACACGGTCAAATCGAACCTTACCCGAATCGGCCTCCACCTCGAAGACAACGGCTACCAGATTCGAGGCTTCCTGGGCGCTGCGGAAGAGGATGCCGACCCCAACACCCTCTATATCCGCGCAGACCGCCACGAGAAACACACCGTAGAAACCCTCCACGAAACCAACGAATCTTTCTACATCCTCGCCGAGAAAATGGGGGTCGGTGGCTACGATGGCATGGATGTGGGTGCCATAGGGAGCGTCTGATTTACTTCATCCCCAGGTCACTTTTTAGCTCCCCCCTACTTTCCAACACAATAGAGCATTTCCTGTCGCCCGTCAGACTTGCCCTGAGCGACGCGCATGAAAATCTGATTTCCACAGATGGCCGGTGTCGCTTCCACTTCATCCGCGTTAACAGAGTTTTCCCCGACCAAGGTAAAGGCCTTGGGGTCCGCTTTGAACAGGTGGGTCGTGCCGTCGTTACCCACGGCAAAAATAGTGTCTCCCACCAGAACAGGGGATGCGGAAAAACGACCGCCGAGGCGTTCTTCCCACGCTACCGTTCCTGTAGCTAAATCGTAACAGAGGGCCTCGCCCGAATCCGTGACGCCGTAGAGATAGCCCTCGTGAATCAATAGGGACGGCACGTAGACCTGGGTTTCATTGCGCCAGATCTCCTCCCCCGAGCCATCGCCCTTCATCACCGAGACGTGTTTGCTCGGATAGCCCCCACTGGTGACCACCACGTCGCCATCGGACACCGTAGACGTCACGCATTCCGTCGTGGCTCCGGCCACCTCCCAGTTCACCGTCCCCGTCAAGGGATCCAGGCTGCTAACCAGATCACACCCGGTGAGTAAGAGCTGATCCTTGCCGTCCACCTTCAGGATTATGGGGGACGCATAATTCGGAGACTCCGGACGCTTGTGGGACCACACCGGCTTACCCGAAACGCGGTCAAAGGCCGCTGTTGCCCCCCCACCCTTATTGTCGGCATTCGCTATCACCAGCGGGCCGTAGACCGTGGGCGAAGCCCCATAGCCTTGGTGAATGATGTAGTCCGTGACTTTCTGCTGCCAGAGCTGCTCGCCGTCCAAGCTTAGCGCCGTGAGATAAACCGCATTGTCATTGATAAAGTTTATGAAGATTCGATGCCCATCACTCGCAATGGTAGAAGATGCCTTGGTAGACCGAGGATTCCCCGGGCGCCCGCTCGACGCAAAGCCCCCTTTGTGCACGTCGGTCGTCCACAAGGGCTTTCCCGTAATCCGGTCATAACAGAGCATCGATTGAATTTCCGCTTCTTCATCAGCAGTCGCGAGGAATACCCGGTCGCCCACTACCGTGGGGGAACCATGTCCCCGACCGGGCACGGCGCTCTTCCAAAGAATATTTTTTTCCTCGCTCCACTCGAGGGGCGGTGTCTGCTCCGGTGCCGCTACCCCATTGCGATTTGGTCCCCGCCACCAGGCCCAATCGGTAGGGGCCAGCTTAATTTGCTCACCCGATTCGGCGGCGGGCACCGCCAGGCTACCGACAACAGAACCAAGAAGCAACGCAACGCTCAGTACCACACGATGACTCATTCAACAATCTCCCAGACGATATCGTTCCAGCGCACCCAAGGCGCTCGCTACACTCTCTGATTCCTGCCCCCGTGATGTGACCAGGATTGAAACCAGCTTAGCATGTTCGAAACGGAAAATGCAGAATGAACGTTGCCACTGGAAGGTGCTTGGGCCCCCCACAGACACCAGCACAATCCACATTATCTTTGAAAATAGGCCTCTTAACTGCTCCAAAAAAGCGCACATCGTGTCTAACGACCTTCTAAATACACACTCCTCTTATATGGAAGACCGGAAACCGGGCATACTCCGGAGAGAGCCAAACCGAATTATACGAATAATCCTGGTTTGTAAACTGTGTTATGCCCAATAAACCGTGAAAAGGAGTATCTCATGGTACCTGAACGAATTTTTCTCAAAATGGCCTTGGCCGCACTACCTCTGCTGTTCCTTGCAGGGTGCCCAGTAGGAATTACACCGGGCGCTACGAGCTCAACAATGAATGTGTTACTTGCCGCGAATAACGGCGGGTTGACCCAAAAGGCCGATGTCTACACTAAGGCGCGGGTCGTTCAACTGGAGGAACTCGTCAGCCTCACCGTAACGATAGACGCCATCTCCCTCCAATCTGAGATGGGCGCGGTTGTTGTCGTGGACACACCCTTCGACCTCGATTTGATGGACATCTTGAATGTGCCCAATCTAATCAACGCGGCCGCCGTACCGGAAGGCACCTACACGGAGGCCGTACTCACCCTCTCGGGTGCCATGGCTGTCTTCGCAAATGCACCTGACATGCCCATTGCGGTTAACTTGCTCGATAATGGAATCTTTCGGGTCCCCACGAACTTTGTCTCCGTCCCCGGCGCCGAGAATCTTCTGGTATTCGACCTTGGCGCCATTTCTCTGGTGGAACTTGATGCCGGTGGCTACCAGTTGGTGCCTGACCTGCAGGTAAATCTTTTCACGACGATCCAGGCCCAGGTCCGTGGCGAGATTCTTTCTGTCGATTTAGAAAACAACACAATCACCCTCGGACGTGGTGATGCAGCTATCCTCGTCGATATCGCGGGTGCCGCCATCTTTCTTCCCGACGATTTTGACACTCCCAATGGGACGGTCGATAACCTCGTCGCAGGCCTTGAAGTAGTGGCCATCGGCACGCTAAATTTTGATGCCTCCCTTTCCGCGGGTACGATCGCAATTCTGGATTCTCCCGAGGAAGAGGACGACAGCGTTCAACAAATCAGTCGTCATCTCCGCTTTACCTTGAAGAGCACCGGTGTAGACCCCGACGCGGAAGGCGATGTCACCTACAAGGCCAACCAGAACAATCGTCAATTAAATATCAAGATGGACGACCTTACCTTGGTCTTCGCGGTCAAGATCACGGTGGACGGGGAATTCATTGCCGATGCTGATGTTCATAAAAAAGGCAAGGCAAAAATCCATCTCGTTAGTGCCCGAGGCGACGTTGTACCGGTCATGACGGCGGCGTCCGTCATCGAAGTCTTCGATTTCCAGACCGATGAACTTCTTCTCGTTTCCGGCCCGGGGACGTCCTTCGGGAACGACGACGAAGGTGACGACAACAGTGCGGGTGAAGGTGAAGGTGAAGGTGAAGGTGAAGGCGACGACAACGGTGCAGGCGAAGGTGAAGGCGAAGGTGAAGGCGAAGG
>CAXBPH010000257.1:0-10101 GCA_963977445.1 uncultured bacterium
TGCTGAACTGGCGGAATCCAGACCGGACGATATGGGTGTGAAACTCGGCTACGCCCGCAGTCTCCTGTTGGTTGAGGAGCGTGAAAAGGCCGAAACGCTGGCCCGCGAAGTTCTGGAGCAGGATCCGGAATCCGGCTGGGCAAATTTCATTGTTGGTTTCAATAAAGTTGAGTCCGGTTATTTTGAGGAAGCCCGTGCGTTCCTGGTTCAAGCCGCCCGTGCGCTGCCCGACAATAAAGAAGTGGGTGGTTTGCTCGCCTATGCGGAAAGCGGAGGGACGACGGAGCGCGAAACAGAGACGCCCGTTGTTGCGAAATCGCCCGTGGTACCGGTGGGTGTCGACTCCACGACCTGGCAAGGCCTCTGGAAACAGGCTGCCCTCAATCGGCTCCTGCAGAATCGCGATATGTATCTGGCTGACGGGGGGGAAGAAGCCCGTGAAGTTTTGACCCTGGCTGCTCTGTTTACCTACCAGGCCGTCTTATCCCGTGAATTGGCCGACGGACTTCCCGAAGAATCGAAGGTCCGTGGTTTCATTGACGCGTTTTTGTCAAAAGATGCCAGCAAAGTCGCGGCGCTTTTTGAGGGGTGGAAAACGGAAGAACCAGAAGAGACGCAGTTACACGACAACGCCCTTGGTTTTGCCATGGTGTCCAGTGGTGCCCGGGAACGAGGTCTCTCCGTATTCCTGTTTTGCCTTGAGCGTTGGCCCGATCAGGGCGTAGCGCTTTTCAATATTGCACAGGTATTTCGCCGGTTGGGCCAACCCATGATCGCGGCACAAAATCTTCAGCGCCTTATCGCCATGTATCCCGAGAATATCGATGCACACCAGATGCACTATACGGCGCTGCGCGAGGGACGAGCATTTTCAGCGGCGAGGCAAGCTGCCGAGGCCAGTTTTGCCCTGTTCCCGGAAGAAAAGTGGACCCATATTTACCTCTGTCAGTCCTATCTCGATACCAACGATCCGGGTCTTGCGTTGCAGCGTCTGGGACGTGCCACGACTCAGTTTCCCGATGATCCGGAATTGCAGACCATTCTTGGTAAGGTACTGGTTCGTGTCGGTGATTGTGAGCAGGCCACTACGGTTCTGGAAGCTATCTCAACGACGGCACCCGCAATCATTGCTGACCGTGCCGCCATGCTGGCACTATGCCGTGACCTGAATGGCGATACGGCCGGTGCAATGGAAATCGCTCAGTCGGTAGCTGGGCCCAACAGAAACAATCCTCTCGCGGTACTCTTGGCGGCTCTTCTTGTCGAGAAAGGCGAGCGAGAGGCCGCATTGGCAACCTTGATGCCGGTCGAGGGGCGTCCGGCCTTTGGTGGACAATATGGGACTATTCTTGCGGCCGCACTGGGTGCCGATATCCCGGCATTAAAAACCGACGAAAAGGCCTGGGCGGTTACCTTGTCAGAAAGGCCTGCTTTATTCACCGCCTACGCTACTGCTTCGGCCCTGATTCTGGCTGATTTGAATGATGCGGCGTGGACATACTACCAGGCCCATCTCGCCAGCGAAACACCCCATATTGCGTTGGTACAGATCGCCTTCCAGGCACTTGGTGGTGCTGATTCTATCGAGGACGTCCCGGGTGAAGCGCGTAAGATCGTCGAAATGGCTCCCAATGATGGTCGGGCGTGGTTGGGACTCGCATCGCTCTTGAAAGAACGCAAGGACATGGAAGGCGAAAAGGAAGCTATCCAAAAGGCCCTCGACGTCGCCCCCGAATCACCCTTTCGTCATGCGGAATTGATGGAACGGGACGGCAGTATTGCTGAGGCGGTCGCGGACTATCGTAAACTCGTTGAGCTTCTTCCCGACAATGGGCCTGCTAACAATAATCTGGCCTACACCTTGCTGCTCCAAGGCGGCAATGATGAGGAAGCGCTGAAGCATGCGACTATGGCCGTCGAAAAGCGGCCACGCGATGCAGGTGTGCTTCACACCCTCGGGCTGGCCCAAATGCGGACAGGCGATCTGGAGGAGAGCCGAAAGAACCTCCAGCGGGCAACCGAGATGGACCCGGCGAACCCGACGATCATGTATGACTACGGTCGCCTTTTGGCCCAGTTGGACGAAAAGAACGAGGCTGAGAAGCGGATTCGTTACGCCTTGGCCATGAGCCGCAACGCGGGAATCGATTTTCCCCAGGCGGCGGAGGCTGAGGCCCTGGTTGAAACACTCAAGTAAGACGTAATTTGCTCTCGGGGCAAACCCCATTGGTGGTTTGCCCCGATTTATATTTAGTCGGGTTGTTTTCCTGGGCGGTGATCTACCGACATCGATATCCGGAAACCCACAAAAGAATTGGCGTTGGAATGTATGATTTTGAACGGTTGCGCCGTGCACGAATATTTCGTGACTACAGTAATGAAGAAATTGACGCGGTTCTAAAGCTCGGTACCCAGCAGCATTTTGAGGGTGGCGTTGAAATATTTCGAGAGGGCGAGCCAGGCCGCTATCTCTATGTTGTGTTGGAAGGCGTCGTATCCATTCGCTGTGGTGATAAGCATATCGCCAAATGCAAAGAGTATGAGGCCTTTGGCGAAATGGCGACCCTCCACCAGCGGCCGCGATCAGCCACCGCGAGGGCGGTAACCCCCGTGCGTGCCCTCGCCTTCGGCGAGGAAGAAGTCGCCCGCCTGCTGGAGAGTCCCCAGGCCATCCAGTTTCTTCTGAACATTATTGAAGTGCTGAGTGCCCGGCTGGAAATGGGCAATGCCTGGATTGCCGACAGTATCGAATCACAACGTCGATAAGCGGGCACCGTGGCTTCTATCCGTTCTGTCAGCTCGATTGTTTTTCTATATCGAGCGGCCGTCGTCGCTTACGTCAATGGTCTCAGTCCGTTACAGCTATTCTTACGCGATAAGAAACCCCTGTGGCGCCGAGACAAGGCCGATGGTACAATCAATGGTGTAGCGCAGGCACGTCTGCTGACTCGGTAGTAGCCTTCCTCGTGATTCAGCGCTACCTGCGGTAACGACGGCTCATTAGATAAGAGGCCACCATGCGAAGTCAGTTTGTTAAACTAAAAAAGCAATTACGTCACGCTTTTCCCGAAAGCGAGCTCGAGGTGGTGCGGACCGCGTATCGCGTCGCCGACGAGGCCCATCATGGGCAAACCCGCCTTTCCGGCGAGCCCTTTATCCTGCACAGTCTTTCGGTGGCGCAGAATCTTGCCTCTATCGGCCTGGATCCGATCACCTGCGCGGCGGGCCTTCTGCACGACGTACTCGAAGATACGACGGTGACCAAAAAAGAACTCCGGGCCACCTTTGGCGAGGAGATCGTTTCCCTGGTCGACGGTGTGACAAAGATCGGAAGCCTGAGCTTTCCCGAGCACCTGATGACGCAGGAAATAAAGCAGGCACAGAATATACGTAAAATGCTCGTGGCCACGGCCAAAGACGTGCGCGTGATCCTGATCAAACTCGCCGACCGCCTCCACAACATCCGCACCCTGGAGCACCTTCGAAAAGAGAAACGTATCCGAATTGCCCGGGAGACCTTGGATATCTATGCCCCCATGGCCCACCGACTGGGTATATCTCAGTGGAAATGGGAACTGGAAGACCACGCTTTCCACCATCTCATGCCAGACGATTATCGGGCGATTGCCCGGCAGGTAGCCATGAAGCGGCGCGCCCGGGAAATACAACTGGCGGAAATCATCGAGTTTCTCGAGAAGCGACTTTCGGAAGCGGAGGTCACCGCACGGGTGATCGGCCGCCCGAAACACCTCTACAGCATCTATCAAAAGATGGTGCAGCAAGGTAAAGATTTCTACGAAGTCATGGATATCCAGGCGATTCGAATCATTACCCAGACCGAGGCAGGCTGCTACAACGCCCTCGGGGTGGTCCATAGTCTCTGGACGCCCATTCCGGGCCGTCTGAAAGACTATATCGCCATGCCGAAGCTGAACATGTACCAGGCAATTCATACCACCGTCATGGGGGACAATGCCCAGCCCCTGGAAATTCAGATTCGCTCGGAAGAAATGGACAAAACCGCGCGCGAGGGCATCGCTGCCCACTGGAACTATAAGGAAGGCACGGGTCACGGCGATCGAAAGCTCGATTCCCATCTCGGCTGGCTCCGCCAGATGTACGGCTGGCTGAAAGATGCGCATGCTCCCGAGGAGCTAATGGATAGCATGCGCCGGGACTTCGGCATGTCCCACACCTATGTGTTTTCCCCCAAGGGAGAGGTAAAGGAACTGCCCCCCGGCGCGACACCCCTGGACTACGCCTATCTGATTCACTCAGACGTAGGCCACCGGTGTATTGGTGCCCGCGTAAATGGCCGTATGGTTCCCCTGCGCTACCATTTGCAAACGGGCGACGTGGTGGAAGTGTTGACATCAAAAAATCAGACCCCCCATCTGGATTGGGTTGATATTGTGGTGACCGGACGGGCACGTACCCGAATCCGTCAGCGCCTCCGTGAACTGGGTGAGCTTGCTCCAGTAGATGATCCGGCGCACCAGACCCATCAGGACGAAGAGGAACCGCGGGTCCGTCCACGCACCGTGGCACCCCGGCCGGTTCGTGAAGTAGACGAAGCTACCCGCAAGAATCTCATCCGTATAGAAGGGGACAAGGGACTGGAGGTGCAGTTCGCAAAGTGCTGTAATCCCATGCCGGGCCATCCCTTGATTGGCTATATCACCAAGAAGACGGGCATCAGTGTGCACCGCGCAGATTGCAAGAGTTTTGCAAAATCTGCCCGGGATGCGGCCCGCGTTGTGGAAGCGACGTGGGAAGGAGAAGGGCTCTTTGAGACCACCCTCCATGTTGTCATGGGACAGCGGCCCAATGTGCTTGCCGATCTTACCAATGCACTACGTCCTATTAACATCGACATCCTCCGCGCAGCCTACAGGACCGAGGAGCAGGGCGTCGGATACTTCGACTTTACCGTGGAAACCTCCAGTCAGGGTGCGGTCAACCGTATCGTGCGAACCTTGGAAGCGTTGACGGGCGTGGTGTCTGTTTCTCGCGAAGAGACCAACGACCCCGCCCTGGTTTCCCTGGCAGTAGCGGGTTAGGCAGGCTATGGAACGCTTTACACTTGAATCGGAATTTGGCCCCGCCGGAGATCAGCCCGCAGCCATTGATGCCCTTGTGGAAGGACTCAAGGAGGGACTGTCCCATCAAGTATTGCTGGGTGTAACGGGTTCTGGTAAAACATTCACCGTAGCCAATGTAATCGAGCGCACCCAACGTCCAGCCCTCGTCCTGGCCCACAATAAAATTCTCGCAGCGCAGCTCTATGGCGAATTCAAGTCACTTTTCCCAAATAATGCGGTGGAGTATTTCGTAAGCTATTATGACTACTATCAGCCCGAAGCCTACGTGCCTGCCAGCGATACCTTCATCGAAAAAGACGCATCGATCAATGATGAAATTGACAAGATGCGCCATGCGGCAACCCGTGCACTGCTGACGCGCCGTGATTGCATCATCGTGGCGAGTGTCTCATGTATCTACGGTATTGGCTCGCCGGAGGTCTACGGTGCCATGCGCATCGAGCTGGAGCCCGGGGCCACGATGGACCGCGACGAGCTTGTGTCGGGCCTGGTGGAAATGCAGTATGGCCGCAACGACGTGGACTTCTATCGCGGCACCTTTCGCGTTCGTGGCGATATCGTAGATGTATTTCCGAGTTATGAAGCCGAACGCGCCGTTCGTATCGAGTTTTTCGGGGATGAAATCGAATCCCTCGTGGAAATCGATCCCCTCCGA
The DNA here is from genome assembly GCA_963977445.1 of uncultured bacterium. GTDB lineage: Bacteria > Hydrogenedentota > Hydrogenedentia > Hydrogenedentales > JAEUWI01 > JAEUWI01. The sequence continues at coordinate 5,758 of CAXBPH010000257.1, forward strand.
GGCACCGTCCTGCGGAAACTGAAACGGACGGCCATCTACCCCAAAACCCACTACGCCACGACCCGAAATCGACTGGAATTGGCCATTGAGGGCATAAAAGATGAGCTGGAAGAGCGCCTCATCGAATTAAACAACGCCAATGAAATTCTTTATGCCCAGCGCCTCGAACAGCGCACCCGATATGACCTGGAAATGCTGAAAGAGATTGGTTTTTGCTCCGGTATTGAGAACTATTCTCGCCATCTTGAAGGGCGTCCAACGGGAGAGCCGCCCTACACCCTGATGAACTATTTTCCCGATGATTACCTGCTGATCATCGATGAAAGCCATATTTCTGTGCCCCAGGTGGGCGCCATGTATAAGGGCGATCGGTCGCGAAAAGACAAGTTGGTGGAATACGGATTTCGCCTCCCCTGTGCGCGGGACAATCGTCCACTCAAGTTTCCTGAGTTCGAAGACCGCATGGGCCAGACCATTTACGTGAGCGCCACGCCCTCAAAATACGAGCTGGAGCAATCCGAGGGGCTTATCGTTGAGCAAGTGGTGCGCCCGACCGGGCTGATCGACCCCGAGGTTGAAATACGCCCCGCGACAGACCAGGTGGATGACCTGCTGGGTGAGGTGCGCATCCGGGCCGAGCGGGGAGAGCGGGTCCTCGTGACCACCCTTACCAAACGAATGTCGGAAGACCTTACCCCCTACTTCGCGAGCCTGAACGTCCGTGTGCGCTACATGCACAGCGACGTGGATACCCTCCAGCGCATTGAGTTGATTCGTGAGCTGCGCCAGGGGGTATACGACGTGCTTGTGGGCATCAACCTCCTGCGGGAGGGATTGGATATACCCGAAGTCTCGCTGGTCGCCGTGCTCGACGCCGACAAAGAAGGTTTTCTACGTTCCGAAACGAGTCTTATACAGACCTGCGGCCGTGCGGCCCGAAACGCAGAAGGCAGGGTCATCCTCTATGCCGATCGGGTAACGGGCTCCATGCAACGGGCCATGTCAGAAATGGATCGTCGCCGGGAAAAGCAGCGTGCTCACAACACCGAACACAATATAACCCCCACCTCGGTGAGCCGGGCCATACCCGATCTGTTGGGCACCCTCTACGAGCGCAAAGAAGCCAAAGGCTTCAAGCCGCTGGCCGCCGAAGATCCTGACCTTTACGTGGCCGATGGCGACATCAACAAGACCATCAAAAAACTCGAGAAGTCCATGAAAGAAGCAGCAGGAAAGATGGACTTCGAAAAAGCGGCAGAATTCCGCGACCGCATGCTTGCGTTGGAGCGTCGTCAGATCGAGATGGGGCTGTAGTAGGGACGCGTCCGCCGGAGCCGGAAAGGGTTAGGGGATGATTGACCTGATACGCTCGACTATAACGAAAATTAAGGAAATAATGTAATGGTATGCCTTTGGCTGATTAGGTGAACGATTCACCGACGCAAGCTGAGGACCCAGGCCCAAGTAGAGTCCCAAAAATACGGACAAGATGCCGAGAACACCAAAGGCCCAATGCTCTCTTATCCATTCTATCAATGCTTTGGTGTGAAAGGTAAAACTCTCGCGCCATGGCGAATCGGTCTTGAGCGTCTTTAGTGTCTTGCCAACAACTACTCAATAACCCGAGCAGGCCAATAGCCCTCGACTTTGTGAAGTATGCGGGTTAACACGTGGGGCAAGATTCACGCGATTCGAGTGTGGTATTTTGTCGAAAGGCGTTAACACCGTCCAATAAACTCTTTGGCAAGAGAGGAACTGATTAAACCTATGGACAAGATAAAATGTCGCGAGTTCAGGGGAAACGCATTTTGGTTTTGGATACTTTGTCTCAGTGGCATAGGGATTCCGCTGGCCATCCTTTATCTCATCGAAAGCACTATCGAAATTGAATACGAGGTTAGCGACGCGGAAGCGCTGCTACAGCAGCACTTTGGTAAAAAATAACAACGAGTCTCGATAGTTGGATAGGGGCAATATCAGCGCCCATGAGCAGGGGGAATATGCCGTGACAGTAGGTCGGCGTAGAGGGACTCAATGTTTCATGAAACGGGATAGGTGAGTCGGGCCGTTGACTCCTGAAGTTTGTCGTTGTTACGGAGGGCGGAGACCGCGGCTATGGGTTGACCGTTCGAAGCGAAGTTCCTGAGATGGTGCTACCGGATTTTTTCTCAACCCGCAAGAAATCAGTGTCCATAATTAGGACAGTTTTTTACACGGAATTACGAGACTTCACAATAACGCAAACTACTAGCACACTGGGAAATAGCTTGCAAGAATTCACCTGAACCGCTATCATAACTAGCGGGCTTCAGGGAGAGGTGAGGTTCACCTCATGAGTAGCAAGTGGCGTGTTGTATCCAATCAGGATGTCGAAAAGTACGAACAGCAGTTTCGTGCGCTTCATAAGGACTGGCACTATTTCCAAAAACTAATTCAGGCCTATGTCGATTCACGGGCTGATAGCGAAAGAAAGCGTGCGCTGGAAATCGCTTTCCTGGAGTTAAAAGGGCGCATCTCCTGCGACTACACGGTCTTGGCTGCGCTGCGCGATGGGGCCTATGGTATTCCGACCAGCATCAGTGAAATACTATCTGAAGGCACCACACTCAAATCCCTTGCCATGTCGAGTCGGGTTGATTCCGAGTGGCAATTGGTGGATGAGGCCTTGGGCTACATACGGCAACTGCTTGTCGAGTGCCATGAAAAAACCAGGAAAAACAAGGCACCGAAACTCCCTGCCGAGATGTTTGTCCATGGGGCATCTGAACACACCATCGACCGCTATACCTCCCTATGCCAGGCCTTGCAGGTGGATTGGCGCAATCTGCACCAGCTCCTGGAGTCTTATCTGAAACCTGGCGCAAACAAACAGCAATTGGAAGCAGAGCTCCTACAGTTGAAGAGCAAAATAGCCTGTGAGTATCCCACCTTGCCCACCTGGTTTGGTGGTCGGGACAAGACGGCGGTGAGCCTGGAGAAACTGCTGAGTGGCTCCTCCTCTCTGGCATCTCTCGCGGATGGCATTCGCCTGGGTGGACGAACCCTTGGGGATTGGAAGGCGGTGGACGATTCTATAGGGGATATACGGAGTCGCCTCACGGTGGCCCGCAGTAATATGGAGCAGGGTAAACCCGTTGACTTACCCAACGGATTCGTCATTCAGCAAGTTCGGCGGCCCTTTCCCATCAAGAAATACTTCATTCGATTCGCTGTGCTGTCGACAATTTTCCTCGTGGTCGGCGGCGCGTACTTCTTGCGGAACTTTGTGGGCATTGGTGCACCCCAGCCCGGCGAGGGTATGGTCGTGTCCGCGTCTCTGGCGGATGAAGAGCAGGCTGAAGCCGTCTTGATTGTTATGAATGAGGCCTTCGTTCAGGGAAGTGTAGACTCGTTTATGACGACGATTGCCAACGATTTTACCGATGACGAAGGGAACGGGCGGCGGGCACTCCGAATTATACTTCAAGCCTACTACACGGCGGGCAACTTCGAGTCAGCCCGAGTCATCTGGAGCAATACTAAATTTACCCGACAGGATGAATGGCTTTATGCCAGTCCGGTGATCATTCGTCCCAATATGGAAGGCGAGAAGGACCTCTATATTCGAATGGGATTCAAGCAGCATGCTGGGCAATGGCTCATTTCATCGGCCGAGGGGTACAACTAAGGCCGCAATGAGCGGACGTGTCAGACGGCCAGTGGGGAAGGTGTATCGGTAGGTCAGGGTGTGTTACGATTTCGCGCCATGAGTCGAATATACCCAATCGCCCTGCTGATCATCGCCAATATCTTTATGACCTACGCCTGGTACGGCCATCTGAAAGATATGAAGGGAAAGCCGCTCCTCCTCGTTATCGTTTCGAGCTGGCTGGTGGCCTTTATGGAGTACTGCTTTCAGGTGCCCGCCAACCGCCTGGGGCATGAGGTGTTTACCCTGGGACAACTCAAGATTGCCCAGGAAGTAATCACCATGAGCGTATTCGCCGTGTTCAGCGTGCTCTACATGAAAGAGCGGATCACCCTCGACTATCTTTGGGCGGGCCTGTGTCTGGCCGGCGCCGTCTACTTCATCTTTCGCAGTCCCTGATCGGGGCCGACCACATGTCTATTGGGGGACCACGATGTTTCGCTGGACCACCGTACTGTTTCCTGCGGTATCGGTGACCGTGAAGGTGATGGTCTGGGGGCCGGAGGGTAAGTCCACGTCCCGTTCCCAGGCGAGGTGATTGCGTTCGGGGTCATAGGCACCGACGAGCCATTGGCTGCCACAGGTTATCTTGTACCCCGCGATGCCGCTGCCACTGTCCGACACGTCCGCTTCGAGCAGGGGGCGTTCTGATTGGG
>CAXBPH010000258.1:0-9899 GCA_963977445.1 uncultured bacterium
GGCGATTGAGGTGTGCTTTGTCTCAGGCAAGAATGCCTAAGCCCCTGACAGGCAATCCCTCAATGGATATTAGGCATTCCCACCTCCGGCGCGTCATGACCTGAGACAGGGCACACTTTGGGACATGGGTGGGCCACCTGGGTCATGGAAAAGCGAAGTAGGGGCACTACCATCAGGGGCTTAGGCATTCTTGCCTGAGACAGAGTTCACTTTGGGACATGGGTGGGCCACCTGGGTCATGGAAAAGAGAAGTGGGTGCATCACCATCAGGGGCTTAGGCATTCTTGCCCACCTCCGGCGCGTCCAGGACCTGAGACAGGGCCTGCTTTGGGACATGATGGGCCATCAGCGTCATGGAAAAGCGAAGTAGGGGCACTACCGCGTCATTCCCGCGCATGGGAGAACCCAGCGGGCAGCATCGGTTTCTGTGTTCGCGTTACTGGTTCCCCGCGTTTGCGAGGATGACGATCAATGGATTCGTGTTTCCATGACGTGTGGTATTGTTTGGCGATTAAGGTTTGCTTTGTCTCAGGCAAGAATGCCTAAGCCCCTGACAGGCAATCACCATCAGGGGCTGAGGCATACTTGCCCGCCCTGGGCCACGCAAAAACGCCGCCCCAGGAAAAGCTCCGGAGCGGCGTTGGCATTATCGGCACAATCGCGTGTACTACGCGTCTTTAATGGTATGGCTTTCCTTGTCGTAGACCTGGGTCCGTTGGCGGGCGAGGGACTGGGTCGCGAGGATGGACGCAACCGAGTGGGTGTACCCGGCCTGTATTGGCGCGTGGGGCGTTTCCCGGTTACGAAGACACTGGAGGAAGTTCAGCATGTGATTGGGGCGCGGTACGGGGGCCACGGTACCATCGCCAGGATCAAGACCTTCGCCTTTCTTCGCGCCATTGGCCGTAATCTTGGCATTGTTCCAGTCCGTCAGGTCGAGGGTGCCCTTCGTGCCATAGACCTTGAAGACGTTGCCATCGCCATTGCCAAAGTTCGTCGTGTAGGACACCATGAAGCCTTCGGGATAGGTGTACTGGGCCGAAACCTGGTCGGGCGTAGTGAATTTGTGTTCGTCGTTCCAGACGAAGGTCCCACCGTGGCAGGAGGCGCTGCTGGGACAGCCCGAGCCGGTCATGTAGTGGACCAGGTCCAGGAAGTGGACACCCAACTGGGGCACGGGGCCGTGGCAATAGTCCATGTAGCCCATCCAGGCCGTGAAGGCAACGGGATCGAAGTCCCGCTTGGGGGCGTCCATGAGGAACACATCCCACGCCACGTCTTCTGCTTTGGCTTCCTTGATGCGGGTGACCCAGTAGGGGGTGTCGCCATTGCGCACTTGCTCAATCCGATGAATGGTGCCGAGTACGCCGGACTCGATGACGGCCTTGGCGCCCCCGAAGCTCGGGTAGCTGCGCAACTGGGTACCAATCTGGCAAATGATGCCACTATCTTCCACCGCCTTCACGCAACGCTTAAGCTTGTCGTAGTCGTTGGCCAGGGGCTTTTCACAATAGGTGTCTTTGCCGGCCTTGGCGACCGCTTCAAGGTGGGTGGTGTGTTGATGGTCGCACGAGGCAATCATGACGGCGTCGATGGAATCGTCGGCGAGCAGCTCCTCATGGGAAACATAGTGCTTTGCGTCGATACCATACCAGTCCTTAACCCGGGCGGCGGCGTTGTCGCGGGACACCTTCCAGGGGTCACAGACGGCTACGTATTCGACGTTCTCGTCTTTATCATGGTTATGGACACCCGCCATGTGTGCGCCGATGCCACGACTGCCACAGCCCAACTGGGCCAGGGCAATGCGTTCGTTGGCACCTTTGACGCGTGCATAGCTCGCGGCACTCATGGAAACCGCCGCCGCACTGAGGGAGGCCGTCTTCAGAAAATCTCTTCGTGTTGGAATGGTCATTGGTTGGTACTCCTTAAGGGATTTCAGCAGGAACGATGCCGCTGTCCGGGTTACCGGCAGGGCACCTGGTCGTCAAACGCCGGGTAACAATCGTGGGGGTTAATGTTATTCTTTTGCTTCGCGGTCGAAGCGGGCAAAGACACCCACTGCGGCCGTTCCGTCGGTTATGGTAGCCGTGGCCGACGTCTCGCCCACAGTTGTAATTTCAATGGTTCCCGTCTTGTCGACTTTGCGACCTTTGGGCGCGCCATCTTCATCCAGACTGGCGGTGAAGAGTTCCCAGCGCTGCCCCACGCCAAACAGGGAACTTCCAGCATCGAGGGTGACAACCTGGGCAGCATCATCAACGGCCGTGACCGTAGGGGGGTGGATTCCCGTTACGATGGCCCGGACAATCTGATTGAGTACGATGCCGACCATTTCGCTGCCCCGGCGGCTTTCCGGATCAAAATCAATGGTGCCCAAGGCCAGCCCCAGCCCCATCGTTTCCTCCTTAAAGGTGTCCTCGATAATGGCTTCGCCAGAACTCGCGTGAATCAACAGTATCTCAACTGCAAAGGATATGGCCTTGGTGCTGATGCGGACCCCGCCTATGCCCATGCCGCCGTGCCCCTTGCCTGCGGCTACGACCGAACCGAAGAGTACGTAGTCGGCTCCATTTGCCACACCCCATTTTACGGCCGAATCGACTTTCAGCTTGCCTTTTCGGGTGAATTCGAGGGTGTCGGCCGCGCTGCGTACCCCATCGTTGCTCATTACCGAAAACTCCTCCATCTGCTCCAGGGCCTCAATAAGTCGGGTGGACACGGCGGCTGCGGCCCGCGTATCGATCTTGGGCTGTGTTTGAAAGGCCAGGATGGCAATGGTCGTTTTGGTCGCCGGGGATGCTTCGGCCGTCGTGACGGGTTCCGGGGGCGCCGGTGTATCCTGAGCGGGTGTGCTGGAGGATATAAGACCGAAAACAAGAAAAAATACAGCGAACCAGATTGGGTGGTGCTTCATTATGGTACTCCGCAGCACAGTTGCGCTCCTCCGTGATTGCCGTGGTATTTTGAATCCACAGCATGGAATCATAGGAACGTTCAAGAAACCTTGAATTCACAAGGGGCAAAGGAAGAATATACCAGCTTGCGTTGGGAGTCAAATACACGCGATGGCGTGGGGGGTGTACCCCCACTTTTTCGCTCCCGCTGATGCGTCTTCTCCGGCCGATGGGGCCCCAATCTGACCGGGTAGGGAGAGAAGGCGCGAAAGGAATTCAGAGAACATGATGAACAGTAAATCCTGGTGGTGTTCGGCCTTGGCCATCCTCTTTGGTGTCAGTGGCCTCGTCGGCGAGAGTCATGGCGCGGAAAACGACGTAGCCAGGACCCGGGTGGTTTGTTTTGGCGATAGTATAACGGCCGGGGCCTATCCTGACTTGCTTGGGGAGATGGATGGCCGTTTTGAAATCATTAGCGCGGGTGTGGGGGGCAATACCACCGGTGCCGGTCTTAAGCGGATGGAAACGGATGTGCTGGCGAAAGATCCCGATGTGGTACTCATCATGTTTGGTACCAACGACAGCGTTCTGAGGGGTCCCAAACAATATCGGACTCCCGGCCCGGCCTTTAAGGAGAATCTGCAGTCCATGGTGGATCAGTGTCGCGAAAAGGGAGCGACGCCCATCCTGGCGACCCTCCTGCCCATTATGGAGACGCCTTACTATACCCGCCATCCCAAAGAATACTATGACCCCGATGGGGGACTTCAAGCCATCGTGGCCCGATACCGGGCGATTACAATAGCGTTGGCGGAGGAGTTGAAGGTGCCGGTGGTCGATATGAATCAATTGATCGCGGGCGATGAGACCCACCTCAAGCCCGACGGAGTTCACCCCAACGGGGCGGGCGAAAAAGCCATCGCCACCCATTTTCTGGACGCCCTGAACGCACTCTCCGAGACCGAAAGCAAGGCATCGCCCAAGCCATAAAAAACAGCCTGAATCCCTCCTCGTGAGGGATTCAGGCCGAAATTTTTTGTTCGCAACGCCTAGGAGTCAGACTCCTAGAAGCTCGTCAGACGACGGAATTCCATGTAGCGCTCTTCCAGGCGGGCCTTATTGACCGTGGCCAACGCATCGGGACCAAAGGCTTCACAGGTGAACGAGGCCATGGCGCTGCCATAGACCACGGCCTGCTTCAATGTCTCGAAATCCGTGGCGTCCTGGGTTGCGATATGGCCCATGAATCCACCGGCAAAACTATCGCCTGCGCCCGTGGGGTCTTTCACTTCTTTGAGCGGCAGAGCGGGAATGGAGAAGATTTCTCCGTCGGCACCGAAAAGCATGCAGCCGTGCTCGCCCTTTTTGATGACAACGATAGATGGACCCATTTCCTGAATCACCCGGGCGGCATCCCGGAGATTGAGCTCTCCTGTAAGCTGCTTGGCTTCACCGTCATTGATGATGAGGCAGTCGACGCGTTTCAACACGGCCTTCAGATCGTCCAGGGTAATATCGATCCACAGGTTCATCGTGTCCAGTCCGATGAACTGGGGCGTGGCCTGATCAAGCACTTCCAACTGCAAGGCGGGGTGAATATTGCCCAGGAAGAGATAGGGGGCTGACTTTGATGCGGCGGGCAATTTGGGGTGGAAGGTTTCGAAAACATTCAGCTGGGTGTCCAGCGTATCGCGCTCGTTTACATCATCGTGGTACTTGCCCGCCCAGCGGAAGGTCTTGCCCGTTGCCCGCTCGAGGCCGTCCAGATTAATCTTCTTCGACTCCAGCAGGGCCACGTGTTCGGCGGTGAAGTCGTCGCCCACAATGGCAACAAGATTGACCTTGCAGAGATTTGCGGCGGCCAGACTGAAATATACGGCGGCACCACCAAGACCTTCTTCGTTCTTGCCCGAGGGGGTCTCAACAGTATCCAGGCCGACCGATCCTACGACGGTTATACTCATGGAAAAAATCCTTCTTAATTTGAAACGTTATGTTGGGTAATCCAAGGCATGGAGGGACCCGAAGCAAGGTGCGACAGTTACAGCACCGGATAAACAGCGGGTATGATAGCAGATTGGGCCGGAGAATACCCGGCGGGGCAGTGATTTTAAGGTGAGCCCGATAAATGACGTACCAAATTCACCAAAAGGGTACCGAGTGGTGGCACCCGATCGCGCTCGGTTTTCGGGGCGGCCCCGTCAACTTGCCATGGATTGCTTGTCGTCGGGCTCCGTGATGCCTAGCTGGTCCATCTTATACTTCAGAATTCGGCGGGTGGTGCCCAGGGATTCTGCGGCCTGGCTCTGGACGAATTCGCAACGCTCCAGGGCTTTCTTAATCAGGTGACGTTCCAGCCGTTGGGTTGCTTCCTGGAGAGGAAGGCCTGCGAAATCTTCCAGCGCGTTCACTTCGGTGGTGCCGTCGCTGGCGACGATACCGTTGAGAAACTCGGCTTTAATGATGGTTTCACTGCGGTTGCAGACCAGAATGCGCTCGATGGTATTTTCCAGCTCGCGCACGTTGCCCGGCCATTGGCAGGACATGAGCCGTGAAACAGCCCGGGCCTCGAAATCTTTTACCCGTGAGTTTATCCGGGGGCCATGCTTGGCGACGAAGTGGGCGATGAGCTTGGGGATGTCCTCACGGCGCTTTCGCAAGGGCGGCATGACGACGGGAAGCACATTGATTCGATAGTAGAGATCCTGTCGAAAAAGTCCTTCTTCGATCGCTTTATCGAAGGGGCGGTTGGTGGCGCAAATGAAGCGAACGTCCACCTCGATCTCGCGATTGCCGCCGACAGGGTAAAAGGTGCCTTCCTGGAGTACGCGCAGGAGCTTGCCCTGGGCTTCAATGGGCATTTCGCCGATTTCATCGAGAAAGAGCGTGCCGCCATCAGCGACCTGCATCTTACCAACTCGACTCTCGGTCGCGCCGGTAAAGGCACCTTTGGTCAGGCCGAACAATTCGCTTTCCACCAGATTGGCAGGAATCGCGCAGCAGGACAGGGGAACGAAGGGCTTATCTTTACGATTGCCCCCGAAGTGAATGGCTCGGGCGAGCACATCCTTGCCCGTGCCGGTCTCACCTGTAATGAGAACTGTGGAGTCTACCTCCATGGCCTGGCGGGCGCTGCCAATGGCTTCGAGCAGGGGCGCTGCGTCCCCCACAATGTTTTCAAAGCCGGCCATGCCCTGCTCTCTCAGGGTACTCAATTCCCGCTTCTCACGAAGCTCTTCCAACGTGCGCTCGACGAGAAGGAGAAGGTCGTCTACATCAAAGGGCTTGATGACAAATTCGCGGGCCCCTTTTTTCATCGCCTTGACGGCGATGTCCACGGTATTCGAGCCGGTCACAATCAGCACAGGCACGATTTCGCCCCGCCGCTCCATTTCTTCCAGAAATTTCATGCCACCCATTTGGGGCATGGTGAGATCGAGTAAGATGAGGTCGACGTGTTTTTCAGCCAGTATCTGCAATCCCTTCTCACCGCTGTCCGCGAGATAGACGCGGTACGTATCTCCCAGGATCATGCGGTAGGATTCGCGAATACTGATTTCGTCGTCAACTGCCAGGATGGTCTGCATGGCTTAACTCCGTGGTTGGAATCTCCAAGGCAAAGTAGTTTCCATTCTCCACGTCTGATACCCAGCGGAGTCCGCCCTGGTGTTGGTGCAGGATTCGGTTGGCAATGGTCAAGCCCAGACCCATACCCTGCTCCTTCGTGCTATAGAATGGAAGGAAGACCAAATCCGTGTCTTCCGTTGAAATCCCCGGTCCCGAATCCGAGACCCGAATCTCTACCTTGTCGTTCTGCTTACACGTGCTTACCTGTATGGTACCACCTGTAGGCATGGCTTCGATAGAGTTTTGTACAATATTGTGCAGTGCCTGGGAGAAAAATACGGGATCCATGTCGGTTTGGATACTTTGGGGGTCATAATTCTGAGCCAGTTCAATGGAATGCTTGTTGAGTTCAGACTGGAAAGAATCGAGTACCGACCGAACCGTCTCGTTGACGTCGCAGTGCTGCAGCCGCAGTTTCGGGTTGCGGGCAAATTCAAACAGGGTCTCGACGACGCGGTTAATTCGTTCGACTTCCTGCTGGACGACCCGGCTGAAGGCGTCCCGAAAATCTTCCGACTCATACTTCCGGGGAAGGAGTTGGGCAAAGGTGTTGATGGCCACCATGGGGTTTTTGATTTCCTGGGCTACCCGCGTGGAGAGATATTCCCAGAAGGGGCTGTAAGCGAGCTCTTCCTGGTTGACGGCTTCCTCGGGTTGGGGCAGAAAACTTATGATGGCACCACCGGTCTCACTGGGCGAGACATTCATACTGATATGGAGGTGGGTACTTGGTTCGCGAATGACTTCGTTGGTCCGGGTGAGCCCATCGGCCATGGTGCGCAGCACGAGGTCGGCAAAGGTAGATCCCAGTTTCTGGACGCTGCTTCCGATGGCGTCATCGGCAGTAATGGAAAGCAGGGTTTCTGCATGGGGATTCATTAACGTTACTTTGCGCTCGGCCGACACCGTAACCAGCCCCACAGGGAGATCATTGATGACATGCTGTGGCGGAACGTTGACACTATCGGCGTGGCCAAACTCTTCGGTCCGTTCAAACAGAATTTCCACAGAGCGCGCGAAAAGGGAAAGGAGTTCCCGCTCTTCCTGGGAATAGGGGAGCCCCGAGGCTTTCTCGCCCAGAATGAGCGCCCCAAAGACCAGACCATCGTCCATAAGGGGTACGGCGAGAATTCCGCGAAGAATTTGCAGTTCTTTAATGGCCCGCGGGGCCGACCGGATCGCCTCGCTGTCAAAGAGGCAGGCATGACTGTCAAACCAGTGCATCAGGCCTTCTTCAAAGGACAATATCAATTGATCCGTAATGTTGGTCGGCAGGCCATGGGAAGCGCCGACGACGACCTGGCCCCGTGATTCAATAAGTAGCGAACAACGGACGGCGTCAAAAATATCGACGGCACTTTCAATCAGTCGGTGGGCCAGTCGCTTTCGGTCACCACGGCAATTCGTGAGTCGGCTGATCCAGCGCAGGGCCATTTGATGCTGTCCCAGGCTGAGTGTCGCCACAGGCGGTGCGGCGGTACGTGGGATAGGTTCATCGGTGAGAACCGCCGTACGAACTAGGGAGTCCATGGCCTCGTGCAGCGTCTCATAGGAAAAGGGTTTGGTTACGATAACGTTGGCACCGGCTCGGGTCAGGGCCGCCTGGGTCAGCAGGTCTTCCCGGGCGGAGAGTACGGCGAGGGGAATGCCTGGTGCCATATCTTTCACCGTTTCGATTAAATCTTCGCCGTGTGACGCGCTGTCGTCCAGAAGAATCGCATCGACTGATACCGTCGTAATTCGCCGTCTCGCCGTTGCCACATCCCGTTCGTGAAGGACGAGATCGCCCTCAGGCAAGGCGGCGCGGAGGGCTTCCCAAACCGACGCCTTTTCTGCGATGACCAGAATTACATTCACAGGCCGACCCTTTCCATAGATTCGGTGCTTCCGGCCAGCGGAAATGTCACCGTAAATGTCGAGCCAACGCCCGGGGTGCTGTCGACGTCGATAATACCGCGATGTTCCGTGACAATGCCATGAACCACCGAGAGACCCAAGCCGCTACCGTCCGATTTGGTTGTAAAAAATGGGGTAAAGAGTTGCTTGATATGGGTCGGCGTGATGCCGCACCCCGTGTCGGTAATGACGGTTTTCACACAGGGTACGTCGTGACGGAGTGCCGTCCCGGAAGTCTGAATCTTGGCCAGTCCCGTCTGCACACGAACTTCAATAGTGTTTTTCCGGTCCGTGTTCATGGATTCAATCGCATTGAGCACGAGATTTAAGAATACCTGGTGCAGTTGCTGATCATCCGCCATGACACCGACGTGATTTTCCGGCATATCAAAGTGAAGGTCCACATCATTTTTTCGCATCTGATTTTCCACCAACGCAAATACATCGCTGATAATTTGCCGAAGGTCGTGAAGATTGAAGGACACGGGCTGGGGCCGGGCAAAGTGCAGGAGTCGCGTTACGATATTGTCGATGCGATCCACTTCCGGCGGGACGACTTCGGCAAAGGTGTTGCGGAAATCGGCGTCGTCATAACGATCCAACAGCAGTTGGGTAAAGGTCTTAATGGATTGCAGGGGATTCTTAATCTCGTGGGCCATACCTGCCGCCATGGTGCCGATGGAGGTGAGTCGATCAGCCCGCTGCACATTGGCCTCGAGTCGTTTGATCTGGGTCATGTTGTGGATAAGTACCATGGCACCCAGGGTGCTCTGCTCGGGCATCTCCAGACAGGAAGTAGACATGGCCACCGGTATCTCTTCGTCTTGCCCCACCGTGATGGTCGTTTCCACGTCAAGAATGCCACGTCGGTTATCCAGCGTCATTTGAAGCAGGTGGGCCACTTTGGGGGCGAGAACACCTAAGGACATCCCCGGTGCAATACTGGGGAACAGATAGCGCCCTTCCTGGTTAATGGTGGTGATCACGCCCTTCGTGTCTACCGCAATAACCACACCCCGCATATTTCTCAAGATGAGCTCGAGGTGTACGTTTAACTCTTCCAGGCGACTGTAGAGGCGGGAGTTTTCGATAGCCGCCGCGAGGGGGGGCGCTACGGTCGTAAATACCCCAAAGTCATCGCGGGTATAGATGTCGCCCGTTTCTTTCTTGCGCAGCAGAATCATGCCCAGGACCCCCGATTTGGTGGTAAGGGGAATGAGGACCTGGGCACCCAGGTTCTTCATCTGCCGGGCGAGGCGTTTCGTGCTGGGAAGGGGGGCACGATGCTCAAGCTCTTCCAGAATCAGGGGCTCGGGATGATTGCGAATATATTCCAGGAGAAAATCGTTGCTGCCGGATTTTTTCGGGATGTCCGTAAACGACGTGTAGGCCGTGACGAGGTCGCCTTCATTGTTGGGATTGGCGAGGAGTACCCGGAGGCCGGTCACGCCCATGGTTTGCCGCAGGTCGCCATAGACC
>CAXBPH010000259.1:0-9898 GCA_963977445.1 uncultured bacterium
GTCGCGGTGCTGACCGCGGGCTGCAATACCACGCCCACCCAGGACGGCGCTATTTTAGGTGGCGCACTCGGTGCCGGATTGGGTGCCGTAGTGGGCCACCAGTCGGGTCATCAGGGTGAAGGTGCCCTCATTGGTGCCGGTGTCGGTGCTATCACGGGTGCCCTCGTAGGGGATCAGGTAGACGAAGCACGAAATCAGAAGTATCCGCAGAATCGGAATACCCACCCACAACCGACGGCCCAGCCCCAGAATGTACAGCAGGGCCACTACGACGTTCGTATTGTTCGCACCCCCTCGGGTGAAACCTACGAAGAGAGAGTGTGGGTGCCCTATAACTAAGTCGACTGACACATTCTTATCTCAACGCCAATGGCGCACAATCGGCCTTCTTGCACTGGCCGGGTGCGCCATTTTGGCGTGGTTTGGTACGCAGCCCGGGTTCACCCAGTTTGGACTACGGGCTATCGTAATTTACTGGGGCATTTTTACCCTGCTCCTCCTGACGACGCTCTACATGGTGCTCCTCGACTTTCGGTATATCCGGATGGAATTCAAACTCGGCGAGCGGGAACTCTTTGAGGACACCCTGGGCAACGAAGTCCTTCGCAAAAAACTCCGTGAAGCACAAAATGCTACGCGGAAGCCTTCGGAACCCGATCAAGACCATTGAGCCCGCCGTTTCCTGCGCCAAGTTGCGTAGCACCCTCCTTTTGTGTTTTGATCACTATTATTCCCTCTCGAAACGCAATAACCACGCGGAGATCTCGCGCATGAAGTACATTCTTAGCTCCCTGCTTATTGGATTGACCCTATTCGGCTGCAGTTCCAAGCCCGTCGAGGAATCGAAGAAATCTACAACGATTATGGATACCCATATCGAGAATTTTGAAATATCCAACGCATTGGATGTGGGCGATGTTGAACAAGGAATCCATATTGAAGCCGTCGTTACGGAAGAGGACTGCCCAAACGGTTCGAAACTCGACGAATTGCGCACCTCCAGTAAGGACCGCCTCACCATGGCGACCTTGGATATCGAGGGATCCAAGCCTGCGAGTTTGACAGTTACGTTGCGCATTGATGCCGATGCAGACTTCACCGCCAACCCGGTAGGCATTCGCGCCACCCTCTATCGAGAGGTCGAGAGGGGGGTGAAAGAAGAGCTGTATTCCTTTAATGCACTCGCCGACAAACAAACAAACCGGCGGCGGGACGAAGATCCGACACAAGGCCTTTTTCGCTCCCAGTTTTCTGCCGAAGTGCTCACCGGTTTAGACGGATTGCCCCCGACGATGCTGGTGTATGTTGAAGCAACGGCCATTCTCCTGGGCGTCGAGACAGACACGGCTACCGTGGATGTTGCGGCGGCGGAAAGTAATGACAATAATTCCGTGCTCATCATCAGCAACCCCCTTCGGATAAACTTCACCGAAACCGCCGCGGCAGTAGCACCTGAAGTGCCAGCAACCGAAGAACCGGTCGCTACGGAAACTGCCATCGGTGCACCCGCCGTGGAAGTGGTTCCGGAAACGCCCGCAACCGACGTGCCCGTAGCTACAGCCCCCGCAATCGGTGCACCTGCAGCCGAATGAATATTGTTTGTTTTGGAGCCCACCCCGATGACGGCGAGGTGTACGCCGGCGGAACACTCGTAAAATGGTCCAAGGCGGGCCATCGGGTGCTTCTGGTATCGCTGACCAACGGGGATGCGGGCCACCATGAAATGGGTGGCGGGCCCCTAGCGCGACGACGTCTTGCCGAAGCGAGGCGCTCGGCCGAAATTGGTGGCTTCCACGAACGAATTCTCGACTACCACGATGGCGAACTCATGCCAACAATGGCCCTGAGAAAGGACATTGTCCGCATCATTCGCGAGTGGGAAGCCGACATCGTGCTCAGCCACCGGCCCTATGACTATCACCCGGATCACCGTTACGCGGCCATGGCCGTGCGAGATGCGGCCTATATGGTCATGGTGCCCAACTTTTGCCCCGACATCCGCCCCCTACGGAAAAACCCGGTATTCCTCTACATGATGGATGGGTTCACCCGGCCTGTTCCCTTTCGCACGGACGTGGCGGTGGACGTGGGTGACGTGATGGAGACCAAGTGGGCCATGCTCCACACCATGGACTCCCAGTTCTATGAATGGTTGCCCTGGGTCGGGGGGACGGATGAAGTCATTCCCTCGGACGACGGAGAGCGGCTGACGTGGCTCAAGGCGCAGTGGGACGGATACTTCCGCAGCCACACCGACAAATCCGGTGATGCGCTGGTCGCCCGCTATGGCGCTGAAGCCGCCCGAGAAATAGCCTACGTTGAGCGATTCGAGCTGTGTGAGTATGGTGAGTGCCCCTCAATGGACAAACTGTACCCGCTTTTCCCCTGAGCCCCCCGCACCATTGTCTCCGATGTCTGTGCCCTTACTTGGGTCCGCGACGTCGAATGACCCACGCCTCACTCATGTTGTCACGCTCCAGCCAGATCAGGTTTCCTGATTTGTCGATGGTGTGAGCGGTTCCTACCTCGAAGGGTGCCTTGACTTGGCTCCCCGTCCCGGTATTCTCGAGCCAGACGACATCCCCTTCATACCAGGAGCGCCGCAGTATCTCCCGCTCCCCATTCCATATCAGCGTCAAATTCCTGGAGGTCGTCTCTTGTGAACCGGGTAACCACTCATCCAGCGTGGCTGTCTCTTTCCCCAGTATGGCCTTCACAACGCCACCGGTCCCATCGCCAACCAGCACTGTATCCTGATTGATGGCAGCGACGGCGGTCATTCCAGGCTGGAGGACCATTCCCGTTTCAACTAGGGTCACGTCCCCGCCCGAAAGATCGCCGCTCACGAGGGTCATGGTTCCTGAGTCCGTCGCGCTTCCTGTTCGGGTCAGCATTACAAACTGGTTGGATTCATCCATCGAAACGCCCAGGCCCTGGAGGGCAGGTGCACCGTAGAACAGCCGTTCCCAACGCTGCGCGCCCCTGCCATCGTAACAGGCAAGATAGGCAATGGACTGGTTACTATCCTGGAGCGTGCCCGATACAAGTAGCTCATTCGTGTCCGATACGGCAAGTCCACTGACTTCGAGGGAAATCTCTGATGCCAGCACGGTGTTCCACTGGGGCGAAGCATCGGGACCCAACTGCACGATCACCGTATCGGGATTCGCCCCATCCGCACCCTCAAGGGAGCCGGCAGCCCAAACTGCGCCGGAGCCGTTGGTCGCTACCACACTGAATTCCGTCTGCCACAACACATCTTCGCTCAGCGCTTCTTTGGTGACCGGAGCCCCGTAGAGATTGGGTTTCAACGCCGTATCGGCGGCGATAAAGGTTCTTACGGTGAGCGAAACATCCTGGGGAATCGTTTTGAATGCGAGGCCCGGATAGATAACGGTGGGATTGAGCTCTTCCGCATCTTCCTCGGCAAAAATGGCGGACGCGCCGAAATCCCAGGTCTGATTCAAGATCGGTGAATCCCCTGCCGTCGATGAGTTTGTAAAGGATACGATTACGGGGTCCTCATCGGTGGCTCCCCGTATAACTACGTGTGAAAATATAGCCGTTGGACCCCGCTGGGAGACAATGAAGTTTGGCTCCGTCACGGAGAAAACCCCACCATCCGTTGTTATCGTGAGGGTCACGGTATAGGTGCCGGGATTCACAAATACGTGAACGGGATTCTGCACTTCACTCGACCCGCCATCGCCAAAATTCCAATCCCACTTTGTTACGTCGAACGCTCCCGGCATGGTCAAATCAAGGAGGGACGCTTCAAAGGGTGCCGGGCCCGCAGGCTGTACCCGATCGATCGTCACCTTCGGCGCGACGAGGATCAAGTTCGCTTTGGTGGTCGTCGTGTCCCCCTGACTCGTTGTAACGGTCAAGCCGACGCTAAACTGGCCCGGCATATATTCGTGAACCGGGTTCCGCTCGTCACTCGCGCCGCCGTCGCCAAAATCCCAGGCCCAACCGGTAATTTCCAGGGAGCCCGCCTTTGTCAGGTCGCTAAACGTGACCATGAGGGTACCGGTGCCCTGTTTCACATCGGTGCTGAAGTCGACGATAGGCCCTACCTGGATATAATCCATCTCGGTGGTCGTCGTTTCTCCCAGAACAGTCGTCACCCGAAGGGACACGGTGTAGCTGCCAATATTCTGGTAGGTATGGGTCGGAGACGTATCGGTACTACCCATACCATCGCCAAAATCCCAAAGTCGCGTCAGAATATTTAGATTTCCCGCATTGGTCTGGTCTTCAAATTCGACCGTCAGCGTGCCTTGTCCTGTCGTTTTATTTGCTCCGAAAGCGACCACGGGTTCGACCGCGATGAGATTGCTCTTGGCTTCCGTCGTGCTACCATTTTCGGTGGTCGTCGTCAGGGATACTGCATAGACGCCGGGCGTTTCGTAGAGGTGGACCGGACTCTGTTCTGCGCTGGATGTGCTATCGCCAAAGTCCCACGCCCACGCGCTGATTTCAAAGGAACCCGCTTCGGTCTCGTCGGTAAAGGTCACCTCTAAAGGCGGTGGCCCACTCGTGGGAGCCGCGCTGAAGGCCGTCGCGGGAACCACGGTTACAAATGCGGGCAGGGTAGTAATGCTATCCCCCAGATCCGTCGTGATGGTGAGGGCAACGTCATAGATTCCCGGCGCTTCATAGAGGTGCTCAGGATTCTGCTTGTCACTCATGCCGCCATCGCCAAATTCCCAGGCCCAGGCACTAATTTCAAAATCGCCTGTGGGTGACTGGTCCACAAATTGAACCGTCACAGTGCCATCACCAGGCGTCTGATTGCCCGTGAAGGCAACCCCCGGAAGGACGGTAATATAGTCTTCTTCCTTAAGGATATTGGTCCCCACCGGTGTCGTCACTTTGAGCGATACCGTATAGACGCCGGGCACGGTGTAAACCCGCGTTGGATTCTGGCGGGTACTCAACAGCCCGCCGTCGCCAAAATCCCACAACCAGTTTGAGATGGCAGAGGAACCGGGTTTCGACGTATCCGAAAAAGTTACCGTGAGGGGGGCAGAACCCATGACCGGCTCGCCAGCGAAGGCCGCCGCTGGACCTTCTTCCACCCGAATCGCCTTCTCTTTGACCACCATGTCTTCCCCCACCTCGGACATGATGGTGAGGCTCACGGTGTAGACACCGGGTGTCAAATAGGTATAGGTCGGGTTCTGATCCATCGACATGCCGCCGTCGCCAAAATCCCAGGCCCACCCCGTAACTGCGGCGGTGCCCGCATCCGATTTGTCGGTAAACATCACGGTCAATGGAGCCGTACCCGGGGTGAAGGTGGTCGAGAAATCGGCCACCGGCGATCCCGATACGTTAACAAGTTGAACACTTTTCTTGACGTCGGTCCCAACGTCGGTGGTTACGCTGAGGGAGACGGTATAGAGGCCCGGCGCGGTATAGATATGGGTCGGGCTTTGTACCCCGCTCGTCGGCGTCCGATCCCCAAAATTCCACTGCCAGGAGGTGATCGCAGAGGAGCCGGGGTCTGACGTGTCGCTGAATACGACGGAGAGTGGGGCTGTACCCAGGACCGGCATGGCCGTAAAGTCTGCCGTTGGTGGCTGGACGACATTGACATAGTTCTGACGTAAGGCCGTGTGGGTGCCCACGGTCGTCGTTACGGTCAAGGAAACGGTATAGCTCCCGGGCGCTTCGTAAATATGGCTTGGATTCCGTGAGGTCGAGGTACTGCCATCGCCAAAATCCCACTGCCACTCGGATATATTGGTCGTTCCAGCAACGGAGGCGTCTACAAACAAGACCGTTAAGGGGGCACCTCCCGAGGTGGGTGATGCCTCAAAAGCACTCTCGGGCATTTCGAGAAAGGAATTCAGCAGGGGGCAACCGCACAAACCGAGAACAAGAAAAGTATAGGCTGTAATGTGAAAAATAATGCGCGACATGGGTCTCCATTTCAGAACGTCATCGTCCCTCTACCGTAGAGCATACTATAGAAGACACCAACAGAAGAATAAAGTTCATCGCTGCAAATCGGGAAAATATTCCCATGGACTTGCAGGGTCACCAGCCCGTATGATTACCACAAGAGGCCCTAATCATGTTCCAGGAAGCACAAATCACGCAGTCGCCCATTTCCGAGTGGGCTTTCTTCACCCGCTGGGAAGAAGACGAAATACTGGCCACGTACATCATTCCTCATGTGGAAGCGGTCGCCCGGGCACCGCAACGCATCTGGCATGAAGGCCGCTGCTATTTCGGACTCGCCGCCCCCTCGGAACCCCCGGAAGACGCTGGCGGTATGGGCTAACTGAAGTGCTGGATGTCCTGGGGAGGTTCGGGCATTCCGTTTCCCAAATCCCGCTCATAGGCGATAGAGATAGTCACCTTGTCGCCCAGTGCCGCACTGAGTGGATCGGCGTTCTCAGCGCAAAAACCCAGGTGTGAATGGCGACGCCACCCCTCAGCATGGTCAAACAAGCTGCTCCATCGTCCCACTTCGGCAGACATGCTCTCCATGGTATCCAGGTAGGAATTCAGTCCCTGGGTTCGGTCCAGCCACTCTTTCTGACTCAGGTGGCACCCCAAGGCCGCACGTTTCTCATTCAATACGGAAGTAATATTCACATACTGGCCGGGTTGAACGATACGGCGCATGCCATCGCGCAGGCCGTAGGGAAGTGCGTGATAGATAGTCACATCCTGCGGGGTAGGATTGCGGCCAGGTGCTGCAAGGAAATTGGGCATTCCCCGTACAAAAGCGCCCGTAACCGCCAGGCGACTCGCACTCATATGGTCTTCCATATAGTCTTCTGGAGAAGGTACCAGCATGATGGTCGGGCGCACGATGCGTATGATTGCTGCCATTTTTGCAACCATTTCGCGGGAATAGAATATTTCCAGATCATCGCCAATGGGATCGTGGAGCTTCGCCCCCAGCACCCGGGCAGCCTCCCGGGCTTCGCTCAGTCGGCGGGCAGCGATGGTTTGCCGGTTTTCCTCCATGGAACCACAGCAACCCGAGGCGAGATTAACCATGTGTAGTTTATAGCCTGCCTGGCCGAGCAACGCCAGGGTCCCTGCCATCATGAATTCTATATCATCCGGGTGGGCGGCAACGGCCAGGGCAATAGGGTTTGACATGTGTGTTTTCCTTCGAATTCCTGGGCGTTAGCCCGTGGCGGGGTACCGTAACCGTACGGAAGGCCTACTTTAAAGCGCCGTGCAGCGGTTTTCAAGCCTCATGACAATATCACACTTCTTTCGTCGGTGGCTTTAACATTATCCGCACGAAAATACTTCACAAGGGTAATTCGTTGGCGGCCGCTCTCCAGCGTATCGTAGCCAATATGATCAAAACTCCGATTCATGATGTAAAGCCCATAACCACTCTCACGAATTTTATTGGTGTCGGGCAGACGTGTCTGACGGGGCATAAAGGGATTCCCGGAGTAGCGAATAGCAATATGGAGCCGACCAGGAACGGCACGAAATTCGACCTCCATATCATCGCCCTCACTCTTGGCATGACGCATGATATTAGAGAGCGCCTCCACATAGGCCAGCACGACATTGCTCACGTCATCGCCTGATCGGAGCAACGCTTCATGGGTTGCCAGATAGTTGTGAAACTGATCCCGGGCGTGGGCAAGTTCGGATGTCGACGGGGCAATTTGGAATCGTGTCACCTCGCCACGGGAACCCATGGGCCAGGCAATGGACACGGCCACGCAGGTCTGGTCGTCTTCCGGTGCCGGTGAAAAAGAAAAGCGCCCTACATTTCTCACGACAGTTGCCGTAAGATCGTCCGCCTCGAGATTCGCATAGGTTTGGAGGCATTGAACGAGCCGCTCCACACCGAAAAGAGAACCATCACCATTCCGGGCTTCGGTGATACCATCGGAATAAAAGAAAAAGATGTCCCCGGGCTCGATGTCGACGGTGCCCTCGTGGTAATGCTCTTCCTTCAGGAACCCCATGGGCACGTTGTCGCCCTCCAGCAATAAATAGCTATCGTCCTCGACCCGGTAACGGATGGTCTTCGTGTGACCACAGTCGACAAAGGTCACCTTGCCCTGGTCGAGGTCAAAGCGGGCGTAACACAGGGTCAGAAACCGTTCGAGCTCAATCAACTGGCGGACGATGGCCCGGTGAACTGCCGAGACCAGCGAAGCCGGGGAAGGCCGATTGCCCTCCGGCACCGCAAGAAGTTGGGCGCTGAAGGCCCGAAGAAAGTGGCTCTTGGTACCGGCACCCACGAGGGCGGCAAGAATCCCCTTGCCCATAACATCACCCACAAGCACGTCGAAGCACCGGGGGCCAAGCACAACAAAATCGGCAAAGTCGCCATCCATGTGCTGAGTGGCTTCACTTACCACGGCAATTTCTACCCCCTCGATACCTCGGGGCGCGCGCCCCCGAAGCAAGGTTTCCTCGATGCGAGATTCGAATTCCCGTTCATATTGTCTTGCGGCCGCCAACGCCCGTTCGGATGTCTTTCGGGTACTGATATCTTCCACGATCGACCAGATGTATTCCTTGCCGTCGGCGCCAGAAACGAGGCTGCCGTTCAGCAACACCGGGACGTGTTCACCCCCTTTTCGGATGTATTCCTTTTCGTAGGGGCCATACCGTCCATCTTCCTGCATGGAGCGCACCTGGAGGGCCTCCATGGCGGCATACTCCTTTGGCGTAACGTCCCAATAGGTCAAGCCCATGGCCTCACTCTCGGTATAGCCGATGATATTTAAATACGCCGCGTTGGCCTGCACAAAGGTGCCGTCTAATTGGCACAGCACGAAACCCAGGGGGGCGGCCTCAAACATGAGTCGAAACATATCCTGGGAAAAACGCAGGAATTCTTCGGTTTCTTTCAGGCGGGAAATATCGAGGTGGGTGCCGATGGCCCGGCGGGCGCGGGTGGGTTCACTCCACTCAACCACCTTGCCCCGATTTAAAATCCATTGCCAGGCCCCCGACTTTGACCGCATGCGGTATTCCATTTCGAAGACGGGCGTGCGCCCCCGTAAAAATGCCATGAGTATGGGTTGGGCCTCGGCGTAGTCCTCGGGATGAATCAGACGTTGCCACGCCAGGGGCGAGGGCTCGATTTCCTCCAGACGGTAACCCAGCATCGTCGCAAAGCGCTGATTAAAAACGACCTGGCGCTGCTCCAGGTTCCAGTCCCATAACCCCAGGCCACCGCCATCAAGGGCGAGCTCAAGGCGCTCTTCCGACTCCAGCAGCGCCCCCTCGACGTGGGACCGCTGAATCGCAGCACCGAGGGTCACGGCCGCTGTCCGCAACGCGTCAATCTCCGAGCGGGGCCAGCGGCGCGGCCCATCGCAGGCATCCAACCCCAGAAAACCCCACCATCGCTGTTGAACGAATATAGGTAGCACCAACGAACTCATCACGCCCCGGGCGACCAACTGATGGCGCTCCTCTTTGGGAAAGGTCCGGATATTGCCAAAAATCGCCTCGCCCTTGGGCAGGGTATCTTCCCAGCGGGCTAATCCCGTTTCCCCATAGGGGACCGCTTGCCAGGTGGTGGTGTGACGGGTCCCCGGCACCATGGGATTGCTCCAGATATGGCGCTCAGACGAGCACAGCTTCCCCGCCCCATCGACATGGTTTTCGCACAGATATACCCGGCTCGTATTGGACGCAATGCCCAATGCCGCCAGTATTTTACCCACGTTGACAAGGCCATCGCCGAGTGCCAGCAAATTTTCGGCGGTATAGGCCAGGGACTCCAGAATGGCATCGCGACGAAGAAGCTCCTCTTCCACCTGAATACGACTCTGAATCTCCCGCCGGGCCACCGACAGGTCCATCTCCGTACGGGCGCTCTGGTGCAGGATGGCCATAAGCGGCCGGGGCGTTATTTCGTAGTCCTGGTGCCGTCGCTCCCAAA
>CAXBPH010000260.1:0-9893 GCA_963977445.1 uncultured bacterium
CGAGGAGCCGGCCTTCTCATTCTATCTACGATATGCCGCCCCTCCGGGGCTAAGATCGCTTCGCGCCTTCGTATTCTGCAACACTGCAAAAATTACGCTGATTGAGCTAAGCGTAGAAGTACTCGACGGAACGGAAGGGCCGGTGGATTAACTATGATTTAGTCCTGCCCGTCGAGGTAGGCCTTCCAGCCGATGGATTCGAGCCGCTCTGCCTTGGTGATGACTTCGTCATTCATTTCGCCACGCATTTTGTCCAGTCGGGCACGAATGTCTTTGTCTTTGATGCCCAGCATGGCGGCAGCCAGGAGGCCGGCATTTCGTCCGCCATTGATTGCTACGGTGGCCACGGGCACCCCACCGGGCATCTGGACGATGGAGAGCAGACTGTCCAGACCTTGTAAATTGGACGAGCGAACCGGGACGCCGATTACGGGTACGGCGGTCATGGCGGCAACCATCCCCGGGAGGTGGGCGGCACCGCCTGCGCCTGCGATGATGACTTCGAGCCCTCGGGAGGACGCGGATTCGGCGTAGTCGACCAGGCGCCCGGGCGTGCGGTGGGCGGAGACGATGGTAAGTTCATAGGGAATCGCCAGGGCATCCAGGGCTTCTGCGGCGGCCTTCATGACGGGCAAATCGGAATCGCTGCCCATGATAATACCTACTTCCGGTGTGCTCATAGCTTGTCCGCTCCGTGGAAAGTGACGACGTCACGCAATTGCTTCGCTTTTTCCAGCGCACGGTCCATCGAATCATCTACGACCGTAATGTGGCCCATCTTTCGAAAGGGGCGGCACTCATTCTTGCCATAGATATGCACCGTTGCTCCGGGCGTCGCCATTGCTTCTGTAAGGCCGACAATACGGGCTGCTCCGGTAGAGCCGGGCTCGCCGATGAGGTTAATCATGGTTGCCGGGGCCCAGAGCTGTGCGGAACCCAGGGGCAAGGCAAGAATGGCCCGGATATGCTGTTCAAACTGGCAGGTGGCACAGGCGTCTAACGTGTAGTGCCCCGAGTTGTGGGGTCGGGGTGCCACTTCGTTGACCAGAAGGGTGCCGGATTTATCGAGGAACATTTCGACGCCGAAAACACCGACGCCGTCGAGGGCTTTCACCACACGGGCCGCAAGGGCCCGGGCTTCTTCGGCCACTTCGTCGCTGATGCGCGCGGGGACCAGGAGGAAATCGAGCAGGTTGGCCCGGGCATCGAATTCCATCTCCGTGACGGGATAGGTGACGATATCCCCTTGGGGATTACGCGCGACCATGACCGCCAACTCCATTTCGATGTCCACCATCTTTTCAAAGATAGACGGGCAATGGAGGAGGGACGAGGCGTCATCCTGAGAACGGATTACGGACACCCCCTTGCCATCGTAGCCCCCCTTTCGTGCTTTTTGCACGACCGGAAAGCCGAAGACACCGGCATCGGCAATGGTGGGCACGTCGCAGGCCACAAATTCCGACGTGGGAATGCCTTGGGCGACGAGGAGTTCTTTCTGGAGGAGCTTATCCTGCACCACCGCGAGGAGGGAGGGCGTCGGATAGATGACGTGGCCTTCCTGTTCGAGGGTCGCGAGTATGGCCGCGTCGATGTGCTCGATGTCATAGGTGGTGACATCGCACGATTCAACGACTTCACGAATTTTTTCCGCGTCGTCGAATCGGCCTACAGTTTGATAGGTGGCAACCGTTCCGGCAGGCGACTGGGGGTAGGGGTCCAACACGTGAACCTCGCAGCCCAGTTGCTTGGCCTTCTTCGTCATCATGCGGCCCAACTGGCCGCCGCCGATTATGCCTACACGGGCAAGGGGACCCGCGGCCATGGCACCAGGATCAGTAGCTATCTCTTTAATTGGGGATGTCATAAAAAAACTCGTAGATGGGGCAAATCAGGTACGGGGTACCGAAAAGGGAAACGGTAATTTTAGCGTTGGTAGACGCGGTAATCAAGCCAAGGACGCCATTATTCGTCAGGAGGCACCTCCAGGTAACCTTGTACGTGTCGTCCGTCGCGAATCCGGCAGGGCAATCGCATTAAAGCATGCACGTACACAAGATCCGTTTAACAGGCTCACGATTTTTGGATATCAACCCGATGGAGCCCCCCGAAACCAAGTCGAAGTCAGAAAAAAATGGGTATTTCCGTAGCTCGAATCACCGAAAATACCACAATAAAACAAAGCCACTGCCAGGTCATCCATTAATCCACCCCGCATTCGAGGCCCAAGGCACCCGAACCGGGAATACCGGATCGGGTGGCACCCCGGCGTCCCTACTGTTCAGCAAATGGAAAACGAAGTGTACCGGACATTTAATGCAATTGTCTTAGCGAACCCGTCACTTGACGGGCCTCCGTCTACTTTGTTGTACTAGGGGTAGACCATTGTGTCTGAACGTACCGGTCAATCGAACCAATAGGTGCCGTTTATGAAGTGCCGATTTAGTAAAAGCGCTATCCTGTCGCTCCTGTGCGCTACCTTTTTCTTCCCGATTTCAGTGGTGGCGGAAGATTCCATGCCCGAGCGCATTGAATTCAATCGCCATATCCGCCCCATTCTGTCGAACAACTGTTTTTTCTGCCACGGGCCCGATAGAAACAAGCAACAGGCGGATTTGCGGCTGGATCGACGTGACAACGCCACCCTGGACCGCGATGGGCACGCCGCCATTGTTCCGGGCGATGCTGCGGCGAGTAGTCTGGTCCAACGTATCCTGACGGAGGACCTGGACGACCGGATGCCACCGCCAGATTCCAATCACACCCTGAGCGACCACGAGAAGGCACTCCTGCAGGCCTGGATTGAACAAGGTGCCGCCTATGAAGCCCATTGGGCCTATATTGCCCCCAAGGTGGTCTCCCCCGCTGCCGTCGACGACACAGATTGGGCACGTACCCCAGTGGACGCTTATCTGCTCGGCGACTTACAGGTCCACCAGCTTTCCCACGGGCCCGAAGCCGACCCCGCGACCCTGGTGCGGCGTTTGAGTTTTGATCTTATCGGCCTCCCCCCTACGCCCGCCGAGGTGCGTGCCTACACCGAAAACGCTTCCGACGATGCCTATGAGCAACTGGTTGATCGCCTGCTTGCGTCGCCCCATTTTGGCGAACGTCTGGCCATCTATTGGCTCGATTTGGTGCGCTATGCCGACACGGTTGGTTACCACGGTGATCAGGTTCGGGGCGTTGCGCCTTATCGTGACTATGTCATCGCCGCCTTCAATGAGAATATGCCCTTTGACCAGTTCACCCGTGAGCAGCTCGCCGGGGACCTGTTGGAAAACCCGACGCTGGACCAACAGATTGCCACCGGTTACAACCGCCTGAACATGGTCACCCGCGAGGGTGGTGCGCAGGACAAAGATTATCTGATTCGCTATGCAGCGGACAGAACGCGCACCACGGCGTCGGTGTGGCTTGGGTCCTCGCTGGGTTGCGCCCAGTGTCACGATCATAAATTTGACCCCTTTTCCCTGGAAGACTTTTATCGCTTCAGCGCCTTCTTCGCCGACATCAACGAGGTCGGCGTGCAAAACGACGCCGGCAATGAAGGTCCCTTCCCGCCCTACTTGCGCTTCCCCAATGAGGAACAGCGCACCCAGATCGCCGCGCTGGAAGGCGACATGGCACGCATTAACGACGCGTTGCATTCACCGACCACACCGGAAGGGGAAACCACGCCCGCGCCTACCCCTGACGAACTCAAGAAAGAACTCCGTAAACTGGAACAGGCGGCATTTCGACTCGACCAGACTATTTATCACACGGCAATCACCGAGACCATGGAGCCACAGATAACCCGGGTGTTGCCACGGGGTAACTGGATGGATGAGTCGGGTGAAATCGTATCGCCCGGCGTTCCCGAATTCCTGGGTGG
The DNA here is from genome assembly GCA_963977445.1 of uncultured bacterium. Classification (GTDB taxonomy): domain Bacteria; phylum Hydrogenedentota; class Hydrogenedentia; order Hydrogenedentales; family JAEUWI01; genus JAEUWI01. The sequence goes on from CAXBPH010000260.1 coordinate 3,878, forward strand.
CCTGTGGATGAACGGTGCCCGGCCCACGCGCCTGGATCTGGCCAACTGGATCACCGACCCGAGAAATCCCCTCACGGCGCGCACCTTCGTCAATCGGCTCTGGAAACTTTACTTTGGAACGGGTATCTCCAAGGTGCTCGACGACCTGGGCTCTCAGGGCGAATGGCCCACCCACCCGGAACTCCTCGATTATCTGGCCGTGGAGTTTATGGACAGTGGCTGGGATGTTAAACATGTGATAAAGCTTATGGTCATGAGCAGTGCCTATCGCCAGAGTTCGCAGGCCGACGCCACGCTCAAGAATCTCGACCCCTACAACCGACTCGTCGCCCGTCAATCGCGGTTCCGACTGGAGGCGGAGCTGGTGCGCGATAATGCCTTGAGCGTCAGTGGACTCCTCTCCAAGGCCATGGGCGGTCCCAGCGCCAAGCCCTATCAGCCGGCGGGCTATTATCAAGAGCTCAATTTTCCGACGCGGGAGTATGAGCAGGACACGGGAGAGAATCTCTATCGTCGGGGTGTCTATACCCATTGGCAGCGGACCTTCCTTCACCCAAGTCTGCTCGCTTTTGATGCGCCGACCCGGGAAGAGTGCACGGCAGAACGGCCGATTTCCAACTCCCCCTTGCAGGCCCTGGTGTTGCTGAATGACCCCATCTTCGTGGAGGCCGCCCGGGTCTTTGCTCAGCGCATTCTGGAAGAAGGGGGCAGCACGGACGAGGAGAAAATCACCTGGGCCTATCTGGCGACCCTATCGCGTGCTCCGCAGGAAGCGGAGCGGGCTATATTGATGTCGCTGGTCACAAAGAATCGCAGCATTTTTTCCGAACACCCCGAACGGGCTGAAGCGTTTCTCTCCGTCGGTGAGCGTCCCGTGCCGGAAGGTCTGGACCGGCTACAGCTTGCGGCCTGGAGTGCGGCATCGCGGGCGCTCTTCAATACCCACGAGATGATTTACCGCTATTGACTTCCTAACGAAGGACACCGTGATTCACCGATACTGCAATGAGGATGCCCAATCAATGGACCCCATCAATCACTATATGTTGAATCAGACACGTCGCCAGTTCCTCGGCCAATCGGCACGGGGCATCGGCTCTATGGCCCTGGCGTCGCTGTTGGGCACGGGCCGTGCCGACGCGGGCGCTGCTGCCCCGGAACAGTGGAAGGGCATCACCAACCCAACCCACGGATTGCCGAAAGCGAAGCGGGTCATTTATCTCTACATGGCGGGGGGGCCCTCCCATCTGGAGAGTTTCGACTACAAACCAGAGTTGGCGCGTCTGGATGGACAGCCCATGCCCACGTCGTTCACCCAGGGCGAACAGTTGGCCCAGCTTCAGGGTATGGAATTGAAGTGCATGGGTTCCCAGTTTCCTTTTGCGAAGCACGGGGTCTCGGGACAGGAAATTTCTTCGGTGTTCCCCCATACGGCGTCCATCGCTGACGACATCTGCATCATCCGCTCTATGAAGACGGACCAGATTAATCATGATCCGGCCCATACCCTCATGAACACGGGCACCAACATTTCCGGACGACCGAGCATGGGCTCCTGGCTCCTCTATGGTCTTGGGAGCGAGTGCGAAAACCTGCCGGGCTTCGTGGTGCTGACTTCCAAAGGCGGACGCAATCCCCAACCCCTTGCGTCCCGCCAGTGGCACAGTGGCTTCCTCCCCAGCAAATTTCAGGGGGTCCCCTTTCAATCCATCGGGGACCCGGTACACTATGTGAGTCGGCCCCCGGGCATCGACATGGCCCAACAGCGGGATCTTGTGGATTCTGTGCAGGCTCTCAATGCGTTGCATGACGAAGTGGTCCATGAAGACGAAATCGCCACACGGATCAGCCAGTATGAAATGGCCTTCCGCATGCAGACCAGCGTGCCTGATTTGGTGGATATCTCCAACGAGCCGAAACATGTTCTCGAGAGTTATGGTACCGAAGGGGCCGACGGTTCTTTTGCCTTTAACTGCCTGTTGGCACGACGCCTTGCCGAACGGGGCGTCCGATTCATCCAGCTTTATCACCGGGGCTGGGATCACCACAACGATCTGAAATCCTACATGGAGACCTGTTGCGGGTACGTCGACAAGGCCACCGCCGCGCTGGTCAACGATCTCAAGCAGCGGGGCATGCTGGAGGACACCCTCATCGTCTGGGGCGGTGAATTTGGCCGCACCCCCATGGTTCAGGGTAACAAAGGCGGGCCGGGGCGGGATCATCACGTGAATGGCTTTTCCATCTGGATGGCGGGCGGCGGCATCAAACCGGGCATGACGTATGGCGCCACGGACGACTTGGGCTACAACGCGGTGGAGAACGTCGTTACGGTTCACGATTTTCACGCCACCATGCTCCACCAGCTCGGCATCGACCACAAGAAACTGACCTTCCGCTTCCAGGGACGGGATTTCCGATTGACGGATGTGCACGGCAATGTGGTGAAGGATATTTTGGTGTAGCGGATTAGATGGAGGCTGGGCACCTCCAACAAGAACATCTCAAAATTTTCCGCAGAGGCCAACGTGGATTATGCATCTTGCCTGACACGGCATGCGCCCATGTTTTCAACGAGACCGTTGGCCTGTGCAGAACATCGACGATGTATACGTATTTTGCCACCGCTACCGAGGGAAAGTGAGGTTTACCCCCTTATAATAAGCACGAACTATGTCAGCCTGGAAGGCCAACCCACTTTAGCGCACCTCAATTGCCGTGGAATAGATACCAGGTGCGACATCAGGGACCACCCGACAACCAGACGCTGACGCTGGGTTCTCTCACCCCAAAAGACGCTTTGTTTGGTACACATCCTTCCGCTACACTTGTTCACAACACACCAACTCGACAACCACGCCGCGCCCACCCAAACGTGAGGCCAACGTCCCATAGACCGCAATCCAATCCAGAGGGAATATACGTCATGCCCCACACCACCGCTCACACCCGTTGTTCAGACAATTCCAGGCAGTCACGGGTTGCTCGCCTGGTGCTTCCTGTACTTGCGCTGGCATTGCTGGTGGAATCCGCTATGGCCCAGTCGGTTCAGTTCAAGGCCGTTGGCACCGAGCCCGAGGCGGGCCGCGCCCTCGCGTCCCGCAGCCTGATTGTGGGCCCCTGGAAAAACCAGCCGGAAGAGTATGAAGGCTACAACGGCTTCGTGGGGTGGCCGGGCATATCGCAACTGGCGTCGGGACGGTGGGTACTTGCCTTCACCTCGGGCACATGGCACGCGACGCCCCCCTGGACGGAGGAAATTCGCGAACAAGAGGGCGTTCTGGAACGCTTCGAGGCGTGGCACGAAATCGGGATGCCCGACATTCGCGCCCCGCGTGGTGGCCGGGCCCATGTCATGCACTCAGACGACAACGGGCTCACGTGGACAATACCGACCACGCTGGTCGACACGGAAGACGACGATCGCCATCCGGCCATCCTGGAGTTGGACGACGGAACACAGATCTGCACCTTCTTCACCTACCGTTTTCCCCGGGAGGCCTACGCGAAATACATTCTTTCCCACGATGCCGGCGAAACCTGGACCGAGCCCATGGACGCGTTGGGCAAACCCACGCAGGGCGGCTTCGGGAGCGGCCCGATGATTCAATTGAAGGATGGCACGGTGTTGTGGGTCGCCGAAGGAAAATTCGATGAGGCACACGGGCACAGCTCCATTGGTGTGATGCGCTCCGAAGACCGAGGCAAGACCTTCCAACTTGCCTCCGTGGTGAAACGGGACCACGAACTCAATGAACCCACGGTGACGGAATTGCCGGACGGACGGCTCGTCATGGTCATCCGCCGTGAAGGGGACATCTGCTGGTCGGATGATGGCGGACGGACCTGGGACATTTCGGACACGACCGATTGGGGTATCTATGACCCCCACCTCGTATCCCTGCCCAACGGCGTGCTGGCCCTCTTTCACGGCTCCTACAAGAAGGGCGGCATCCGCGTGCTGCTGAGTCCCGATGGCGGGCAAACGTGGAATGGTCCGGGCGAAGGCTACGGCTACAGCGTGGACCGCAGCGTCTATGGTTACAGCCACCCCATGGTACTTCCCGACGGAACGGTGTACCTGGTCTATCTGCACACGGGAGGTCATAGTCCGCATGACGCCCGCACGGAGGCGTTGTGGGGATTGCGCGTGCGGATACACGATGACGCGGGCGGTATCGACATCCTTCCGGCCGCTGGCGCGGTCGATTCAGAGGAATCCGAGGGCGATGGCGGCGACCCGGAGCTTGGCGCGAAAGTATAGGCTGGAGACACGATGGGACCCGGATTCTCTAGCGCTGCCTGGGAATGCCGCCCCGCTACCTCAGAGGACTCATGCCCGAAGGGCGAAGCAATTTCGTGAGTGCGATTGACAGGACTCATCAGGAAATAACGATGACACACCGATTGACGCTGAGACAAAACACCGGAAGCATGAAAGCCATTCAATGAAAAACTTCACCACAATTAACGCGCTTTTGACCCTGACCTTGTTATTTGCCTTTGCTGGCGCGGTTGTAGCCGACGAGAAGGAAAAAGCCCCCGGCGCGACCGAGTCCGCCGACTCGGGATTGCTACAAGTCCTTCACCACAGCAAACTGCCTGCTACGATGCCGTGTGAACGGATCGCTGTGGGGGGCAAAATGGGATACAAGCCCAACATGGTAAAACTCAGCAACGGCGAGTTGCTGATGGCCAATTTTCACACCCACTACGAGACGCAAAGTGACGGGTCGATGTGCGACCATACGGTATTACATCGTTCAACCGACAACGGCAAAACCTGGACATCAAAACACTTCGACCATCTGCCAGGTAAGGAACCCTACCTCAACGTCCTGGGTGATGTCCTGATTATGACGGCCCACATCTATCCTCCGGACATCCACGCCATTCCGGGCCGTACAACCGCCTGGCTCCACCGCTCGGAAGATGGGGGCCATAGCTGGACCAGCCAGGTTCTCGATATCGATCGCATTCCGGAAAAGGTGGAAATGACGTATTCCAGTAGAAATATCATTCAGCTGGACGATGGCTCCTACGCCTTGGGCATTGGTTGTGGCAAGGGGCGCGACTACCTGTTTATCTCCAACGACCAAGGCAAAAACTGGGCCCCCGAAAAAATGAAGGTATCGGGGTTTGATGACCGTGCCTACGATTGGTCGATTCTTGGGGAAGGGGTATTTTTTCGGACAGAAACAGGGCGCTTGCTGCTACTTGCTCGATGCGAAGTTCGGAACATGCAGGGCCTTGATAAAAATCTCCCGGGTCTTCCTGACTTTGATTTCAGCAACGCCTCTACTATCGATCGTTACGATATCGAGATTATCTTTGAGTCGAAAGACAATGGCAGAAGCTGGAGTCCCCATAGCGCGATTCCTCTTGTCGGTTGTATGTATCCCTCGGTGTGCGACATCGGTGGCGGGAAGTACCTGTTGACCTTTACCAAGCGCGTGCCCAGCCATGGATTGGAGCTGGGGGTGTATGCCTGTTTTCTAGAGGAACAGGAAGACGGGCTGATGAAAGCCGACATAGAAAATGACTTGATCGTCATTAGCCAACGAACCCAGCCCTATCTTCAATCGGGCGGCGGTTTCGGAAATACACTGCTGCTCGACGACGGCTCCTTGATCACGCCTTATTCCTACTACCATGCCGTCCCGGAAATTGACGCCCTGATGAAAAGCGGCGATTTTCGCAATCAGGAGACCTATACCCTCTACCGGGAGAGAGCGCTGCCCTACTATCGCCGTTGGGTCACGCCCCTGACCTGGGAAAGTTTCGTCAAGCAGGATCTTGCCATGCAAACCCACTGGTTTCTCGGCAGTTGCCAGGTATTGAACCTGTGCGGTCCGGCGACAGAGGTCGCACGATGGGAACTGGCGTCCTAGGAGTCTGACTCCCAGGAACATCCCTCCCTGAGCCTGAGCTTTGCAATGAGAGCATTGAAGGAGTAGTTCATGAACACGCACCTATTTACCCGTAGCGCCCTCGCTGTGCTGACGGCTACCCTTGG
>CAXBPH010000261.1:0-9886 GCA_963977445.1 uncultured bacterium
CGTTCATAACCGTCGATGGACACAATACGGTGGACTTTGTGAAATATCCGGGTTAGATCAACACGACCTCGATGGAACATACGTTTTTCGTCTGCTCCACCGAGGCGTGTCTGCGTCGCCCTACTCCCAGGCAACATGCCATTGGATAGAATGCTGGGATTACTCTCCTCACCTGCCCGAAGGACGGGTCAGGAGTATTACGCCAGCAAGCCTCCATCGAACCGGACAAGCGCGTCTCCACGCATCCGGCTCTACGGGTCTGACATCGGCAGAGGGTGAATTCTGCCCGCTTAGCCCGACTGGTGAGGTCAGGTTTACCGCGTTGTCAGCCCACTTGGATTTCACCGCCACGCCGTTCGGCGCATTGACACTTGCGAAACTGCAATGTCCGCACCTAAAGTATAGCGCACCCTGATCTTTTTTCCAGTACTTTTTTTTGGTCTCGTCGCCCGCGTTCTCTACGTTACGGGCCCTCCATCCCAAATACCAACAGTAAATTATTGACAGCGTATTGAAGGATTTTTTTAGTATTCGCACTTATGAACACTTATTATATATGTGTATGGGAAGCCCTACGCAGGGATCGCAGGGCGGATAGCGCTACATATAGACATAATTTTTGTCATACGCGCTGCATTTTGCGTTTTCCGGTGATTTTTCCCTTGACAAAGTTGTCGAACGTTGTCCACTATCAACGCACAACGACAAGGTTCACCAAGGAGTTTGGTCCATGCCAGAACAGGAACGTACGTCACCCGCGCGCGGAAAGAGCACCACGGGCATCAATTTCGATACCCAAATCCTTTCCTTTCTCGACGATCTTCGTCGAGAATCCCCCGTTTTTCAACGCCGTTCGCGAAGCGAAATCGTCAACATGATCATCGAAGACTTTGCAGCCCAAAACGGCACACCTATCGACACCAACAAGGAGACGCGCCAGAGCGCTTAATTCATGGCAAAAAAGGACGAACAGCACAACGGTGAACGGAACCTTTTCCAAGGCTATCCTGCACCGACCAGCAACACCACCTACACGCCGAATCAGTTTTTCGACGTGGTGTTGCGCCATTCGTCCCGGGGCTGTGTCCGCCTGGTCGGCTACATGGTCCGAAAAGTTCTGGGGTGGTCCGATGCCGAAGGCAACCCCCAGGAACCCCAAGTGGTCGTTTCCTACAATCAGCTCATCCGGGAAGCCGGCATCAGCCGTGGTGCCATCGGGCCCGCCATTGAGGAAGCCGTTTCCAATCGATTCATACGATGCATTCGGGAAGGCCGCGCCTCCGGGCGCCGCCAGACCGCCATATCGGCACTCTATGAATTATCGTGGGACGATTGCGGAGAGTATATCAAAGACCCCGCCAGCTTCCAGGGGTTCTTTGCGGGCAATGGAAACTTGACCTATATCCCAAATGCCTTCTTTGACTACACCGTCCCAAACGAGCCTCTGGCCATCATCAAAGTTGTGGGCGCCATCATCCGTCACACCATCGGATTCCAGACCAAGTTCGGTTTCCGACGACAGCAAATCGAGATGAGCTTCACCCACCTCCAGCGAGTCACAGGAATCGCCTCGCGACGCAGTCTCAACGATGCCATACAGAATTCCATCAAAAACCAACATATACAGCGCATTACTGATGGATTCTTCGATATCGACGCTGGAAAGGGAAGTCGGCCCGCTACCTATGGCGTAAAGTGGTCTGATTCAAATATTTATCCCCTGACCGGTTCAAAAAGGATACCGGATTTATCGGGAACTTCTCCGAGCAATCCCAAAGGGGCGGTTCAAAAAGGATACCGGAAGCATCACGAATCCACCAACCGACCAGTTCAAAAAGGACACCCGGACCAGTCCAAAAAGGATACCGAGACCGGTTCATTAACCAAACCGGGACCAGTTCAAAAAGAATACCGGGACCGGTCCATTATGGATACCGGTATAGAAATAACAGATCAAAATAACACTCTAAATAACACAAACAAACAACAGTCCCAATCTGTTGCTGCTGAGAGTTCCTTTAGGAGATTAATAGAAGAAGGCTTTGATCGTGCTACCGCCTCCAAGCTTGCGGAGACCTATCCCCCACTCCAGGTGTTAGAGCAATGCGACTGGCTCCCTTTGCGAAACGCTACCCGCAACCGCCTTGGTCTCCTGCGAAAGAGTATTGAAGAAAACTGGCCGAGTCCCGAGGCTGCAGAAGGCGAACGGCTGGGGGGAATCTTCGCGTCACACTTCTACGCCGCTTGGGCGGGAAACGAAGACGCACCGGCAGCCCCCGCTATCGCATCCGATGTCGAGGCTTCCGAGCATATCGTTCGGGCCTTGCTCAAACACTACCCACGAGAAGACAAGGTGCCACGCATGGGGCAAAGCTTCGGTGAGTTTGTTCGCGAGCGGGAAAAAGCCAACACGGGGATGCCCCGTTCCCTCAAACTTGCCCTGAGCCGCCATGGCGATGCCTTTCTCGTCGATTTTAAGCAGAAAGTTAAGGATTCGAAGAAGAAGGCCGGCGAACGCGCCCGGAAACGGCACTATGACCGGTTCAAGGGCGATTATATCGATTATATCCGGGAGCAAGAAGTAATTATTCGGGACGAGAACCCCTTACTCTATAGTTCCTTCGAGCAGGAGGAGGCACGGCAACGGGCCTTCCTCGCAACGTCTCCCTTTTGTCAATCCAAGGAATTCATCGACGACATGCTTACAGCGTTTGACGCTGAACGTGAACACGTAAAACGCTTCTACGAATTTTTTAAAGAGCAGGATGGCACCATTCTCGATTTTTGGGCATGGGACCAAGCAATCAATCCAACAAAATTAGGCCAGGAGATCGTCAGCGCATGAAAACGATTACAGTAATCAACGCCAAGGGCGGATGCGGGAAATCGACTATAGCCATGAACCTGGCTGCGGCGTTGGCAAAGGATGGGGCCAAGGTGCTTCTCTCCGACATGGATCCCCAAGCCCAAGTTTCTGAATGGCTCCACGCCAGCGATGGACTTTCGTGGGAAGATACCATCGTGGCCGCGTTGCTCGGACAGGTTCCCTTACAGAAGGTAATCCACGGCACCCGCCACGAAAATCTTTCCTTTGTGGCCAGCGCCTTTGCCCTGGAGGAGTTCGGGCGGGACATCGTGCATCAGGAAGGCTATTACGAAGGATATGCCAGTGCCCTAGCCCAGTTGCCTCCCGATGCCTTCGATTATCTCATCATCGACGCGCCCAACCAGATTTCTCCGATTATGGAAAATACGATTTACCCGGCGGACCTGTTCATTGTCCCCTTCGAAAGCACGAAGGCGGTCAAGTCCTACGCAAACTTCTACAGTTTGTTGCTCCAGATCCGGCCGGCCGCGGACTTTCATCTGCTGCATGTGCTGAACAACCTGCACCGGACCGGCCTCCGGAAACGGGTCATCGAGCGCATGCACGAAGAGCATATTCCCCTGGCCCAGTCGGAGATTCGCAACTGCGGCTGGCTTGCCCAAGTCGATGAGCATGGCGGCTCCATACTCGAATACCGGCCGCGCTCGAAAGGCGCTCAGGACATGAAGTCCCTGCGCGACGAAGTATTGGGCCTGTTCAATCAAAAGAAACGTAAGAAGGTGGCGAACGCATGAGTCAAGCAAAGACGAATATCGAGCCCCGGCAATCCCGGCTACAAATGATCCGAGAAAAGGGAAAAGGGGCGATCCCCGCGATCCCCAAGCGTGGCGCGCAATTGCTCGCCATCGACCTTATTGTCGAAGATCCGAAGAACGAACGGAAAACCTTCAACAACATGGATGGCCTCGTCGATACCGTCAAGGCTATGGGCGTTATTGAGCCCCTGACGGTGACCCAGTACGACGACGGTACCTACATGATTGTTACTGGTCACCGTCGTCTCCGGGCCGCCAAGATCGCCGGCCTGAAGCAATTGCGCGTGGTCATCACCGATCCCGAAGAAGGCCAGGCCCGCCGGCGGCGCAGTATCGTGAGCAACGTCCAACGGGAAGATGTTCCCCCCGTGGAGCTCGCCGAAGCCCTTCAATCCATCCTCGACGAAGACCCAGCGGTCAAGACCCAGAGGGACCTGGCCAAGATGATTGGCAAGCGCGAGTCCTGGGTGAGCGATATGCTCCGCATCCTCACCCTTCCGCCAGAACTCCAGCAGGAGCTTCGGACGTCCGAAGCTCCCGTGCCCTACGACGCGGTCATGCGGATCTCGCGCGTGGACGACGGCAAGCTCCAGAAGCACCTCATCAAGGACGTAATCGACGGCAAGTCAAACCGGGAGATCCGCGCCAAAATCGATGAGGCCAAGGGGAAAAAGGTCCCTGTGGCAAACCCAAAACAAGCCGCAAAGGCCCCCGAACCCGCCAAGGATCAGACCTACCGTATCGACCTGCCCAGTGCCACCGTGACCGTGGCCTTCAAGAAGGGCCCGGTGTCCAAGTCGACCGTCAAGGCGATGCTGCTCCAGGCGCTGGAGAGTCTTGGGTAGGACCGCCACCTGCCGACCTCCCCTCTTGCCACTAAAGAGGGGAGGTGAAATGCCCGGTGACGTCAATACACATTTTGTTTCATGCCTCTAAGGCAATTTAAGCTTGATTGGCTGTGATCACCAAATCTTCCTGCTTCTTGATGCGGCTGGAAACGCCAGCGCACCCCACTAGAAGCGCCAAGGTTCCCAGGACAACCATGATGTCGCCAATGGCCCGTGACCCAACAGGGCCATCGCCACCGGAACATCCAACAACCTTGTCTGGCCCTACAGATAGCTCAGACTCTTCCAAGGTACCGTCCTGATTTTCGTCAAGACTGCTGAACTCTGTATCCCGCAAGTACGGCACAAGTGATCGAGCTTCTTCCAAGCTTAGCGCGCCATCTTCGTTACTGTCCGCCACAGCGAAGCCGGCCGACAGCAAGATTCGGATCGTGCGGATCGCGGGTCGCTCCACGCTTACCGAAAGCGTTGTAGCGTCCGTGAGACCATTGCTATCCGTCACTGTTAATCCAAACATATAGTCCCCAGGTTCAAGTTGTACGGTTGTATCCGCTATATCCGCCGGATCCGGGGCGCCGTTCAAACCGACCCACGTGAAGCTGGCGATGGTGGCTTCGGTGGCGAAGGAAGACGACCCCTTCAGCAGGACAGTGGCAAGTACGTTGGGACTCTGAATCTCCTGTGTTAGCTCGGCGATTGCCACGGCGGTGGGTGCCGTCCCGGATCCAATTTGCAGTACGGTCACCATCACGGAATCTAGGTCCGAAAGCGCATTGCCGTCGGTCACCGTCAACTGGAACTGGTACGTACCCACTGCCAACGTGACGGTGGGCATGGCTGTATTGTCTGGGCCCGGCGCCCCATTCAACCCAGACCATTCGAATGTCAAGCCGGTACCGGTGGAGCCCCGGCCATCAAGTGAGACGACGGCTGTCCCATTTTCGTTGGCACTTACGGTCTGGTCCTGGCCTGCATCGGCTACCGGACTACTTACATTGGAACCGAGCACGGTTATGACGACCTGGTCGCTGTCGCTTTGGCCGTTATTGTCCATGACGGTCAATTGGAATGTGTATAGGCCTTCCGTTAAGTTAACAGTCGGCATAGCGGTATCCGCCGGGTCCGGCGCACCATTCAGTCCCGTCCAAATGAAACTCAAATCGGTGCCGGTGGAGCCGCTTCCATCGAGCTGCACTGTGGTCGAGCCGTTTTCATCCGGAGTGACCGTGCGATTTGCCCCGGCGTTGGCCACTGGGTTCGAAGTTCCATTGCACGGCGTCAGAGACACGTTTACTGTGCGCATGCGAGTTATGACCGGCTCCGTGCAGAAGTCGAGAGTGTAGATGATCGTGTAGACTCCCGGTGTCCTGGTGTCAACGGTGCCGTCGATTGTTACAAGCGCTTCTATATCCAGTCCGTTGTCCGATTCCGCCATAACACCCGGTTCGATATAGTCGGCCCCCACACCGAGACACATGGATGTGTCCCCTTCGAGTGTAAGCGTCGCCGCTACGGGCCGGAGTCCCTCATCGGCCCCGATATCCACGCCGCAGTTGCGCGGCCGAAAATCGCCCTCATAGTCGGTTTCTGGTGTGATATCGGTACTCGCGTTCCCAATAAACACGTTCACCGGCGCGCCACGGTCAATATTAGGCGAACGAGATGCGCTATGGTAATTGTCGATGGTGTAGGTCTGCGCCAATAGCCCCCGGTTCTCGTCAATTTTTCCGTCAAACTCGGGCGCCAAATTGCCGCGCACCATTATTTCTGTCGATGAGTTGTCCGCGATGAGAAAATGTTCGCGTACGTTGGCGTTCGTGGCCGACTGCGATAGATTGAGCATCGTGTTCTTCCACTGCCCGGGTGTCCAATTTTGGGCGGGATCCGTAAACACGGTCACGTCGTGTGTTAGGTCGTAGTATGCAGCCAATTTCCACGAACCCGTCTGGTTAGGGCGGTCGGCGTCGCCACCCTCGCCGAGTATGCGAGGTGACTGGGTGTGGTTGCCGAAAAACTTGTTTCCGAGAACGGAGCCAACACCAGTCACACTATTCCCCAAACCCTCGGTTCCACGGAGTACGATATCCGTTGTATTGAAGAAATTGTTGTGAGCAATAATTACTGAATTCGTCAGTGTCGCTGAATTGAGGTGCACACCGGTGCGTACGTTGATGATCCCGTTGTTCCGTATTTCCGTTCCCCCAGCGAGATCCCACAGTGCAATGCCCGCGACGTCGGCCGCTTGACCTAAAATAGTGTTGTTGTAAATAAACATGTTCTGACGTGTGAAAACCGCCGCACCACCCGTGGTGCGATCAGGCGTCTGGTTGTAGAGGAAATGATTGTTGAATATTTTTGCATGTGCCCCGCTGTCAGCACCCAGATAGAGGCCGCCACCATAGTTTGCACTGTTTTTTCCGAAGAGATTATTCTCGATTCTACCGATCTGCTGCACCAGTCCGCGTATACCGATGGCTCCACCTTCACTCCACGAATTACGGCCACCAACGGCCTGATTTGCCGTAAAGGTGTTGTTTTCAATAGCCCCGAGATACGTTCCGCCAATCCCAATAGCCCCACCGAGTGACTTTACATCACTCTGGGATCGAATAAGCAGATTGTCGCTGAATAGGTTTCCGGTAATGTCACCCTGCATGCCGCCCAAGACAGCGAGAGCACCGCCCAACGATTCACCGCTTTCCGTATAGTGGCTACCCAAACCCTTGTTACGAACAAAATCAGAATTGAGGATATCACCCGTCCAGCTTTTTGCCGCGAACACAGCGCCGCCGGGCCCGTGGGAATTGTTCTCCGCGAAAAGACACGCCTGTATGCCTGTACCCGCTGTGGCATTGAAAATCCCGGCAATGGCAATCGCACCGCCGGTTGCGAAGTATCCGAGTGCGTCATTCCCGAAGAATTCGCAGCCGTCGAAGTAGGTCGTCGCGTCCCCTTCGATATGAATGGCACCACCGGAGCTTACGCTCGTAAGAAGATTGTCCAGGTAGGGCGCTGACTGATTTTCGGTAAAAGTGGTGTTCGATATCGTTCCCCCCACGAGATCGACCCCCACATAGATTGCGCCCCCGGCGGCACGTGGTGCCCCATTGCTGGAGCCCTCCTCGTTCCGGGCCTTGTTGCCCACAAAACTGCTTCCTGAAATGCTTCCCGACAGGCTTCCTGCGACGTGAATCGCCCCCCCGGAAACAAGAGGTTGCTGGAAGCTGGTCACAACGTTTTCTGTAAACGGCGTATCGTATATAGACGCACGCGCGCCTAAACCAATGTATAGTGCGCCACCCGAGGTTCTGGCCAGGTTCCGCCTAAACTCGCAATTCCGAAACCCTTCTCCGTCAGGGGACTGCAATGCTCCCCTGACGGAAACCGCACCGCCCGTGCTAGTGAACCCGAAAGCCGAGTTATCATAGAAGTCACAATTGTCGAAAGAGGTTGTTGCATCCCCCTCGACGTAGAGCGCGGCACCCGAGCTCGCGCTAGTAAGGAGGTTTTCGCCATAGGGCGCCGTCCGATTTCCCGTAAAAGTGCTATCCGCGAAATATCCTCCCGAGAGATCTCCACCGACAAAGATCGCGCCCCCGGCGGCGCGTAGCGCCCCGTTGGTGGTACCCTCTTCATTCCGAGCGCGGTTGCCCGTAAAACCACAATTAATGATGCTTCCGATGTAATTGGCGGTCACATGGATGGCACCACCAGAAATCAGCAGTTGCTGGAAGCCGTACACGACATTATCTGAAAAAGGAGTGTTATAGATCGACACCCGCGCGTTGACGCCAATACTTATGGCACCACCAGAGGTTCTAGCCAGGTTCTGACTGAACCTGCAATTCTGAAACCCCTCTCCATCAGGAGCTTCAAGCGTTCCCCCGATAGCAATTGCCCCGCCCGAACTCCAGAACCCGAAAGCAGAATTTAGTTCGAAAACATTCCGTGCAAATGTGGTTGAGGCGTTTCCCTCGATATGGATTGCACCACCCGAGCTTGCACTCGTGAAAAGATTGTTCAAGTAAGGAGCGGCCTGATTGCCTGTGAAGTTATTGTCCGAGAATATTCCTCCCGAGAGATCCCCCCCAACATAAATCGCGCCCCCGGCGGCACGTGGCGCGCCGTCGCTAGAGCCTTCCTCATTGCGGGCCTTGTTTTCGCTGAAGTTACAATTCATGATCGATCCACGATAATTTCCGGATACATGAATCGCCCCGCCACTGATGAGTGGACTCTGATACCATTCGACCTTATTGTCCTCAAATAGGACGCTTTCAAAGGGCAGACTAGAATCTTCTGCTAGAGAAGCCCAAACGGCCCCGCCCGCTTTTCGAGTAGAGTTACCAATAAACTGGCAGTCTTGGATCGTTCCGCCAAACGAAATTAGTTCGAGTGCACCGCCCTGATTGCTGCCTCCAGTACGGGCGTTGTCGCGGAAGGTGATGCCCGACAGGGTTACGTTGGTAGCCCCATTTGCTATCGCCAGCGGCGCGTTCTTGTTCGTATTGTCCGTTCCGCTGATGACAACGCTTAAAGGGGCGATGTCGTCATCGCCGATGAGCTGCATACCCGTATGCAGGACTATCGGGAAGGTCTCCGCAGGCGCGGCATAGGTCCCGGCCTGCAGGCGAAGGGTCCAAGGCTTCTCTATCTCCGCGTCTTCGAGCTGTTGCATGGCATACGTGATCGAGGCGAATGGTGCATCCGTGCCCCCGGATTGTTCGGGGGAGTCGACCCCATTGGACGGATCGACGAACACGGTGCGGGTGCCCAACTGAGCCGAAGCCGACCGGGTGCCGAGAAGTGCTATAAGCACCATCGTGGCGACTTGAATTAGAAACGCGCCTGATTTCTTGCCGGACATGGCCGATTCTCCGATTGTACCTAGAAAGTTGCGGTTTGTGAACTGGACAGAGTATTAGGTACCCCAAGAGGCCGACCACAAGGAAGACTACGCCGCCCGCCCTCGGGAATAACGGACGCTCTTAAGAGCTAAAGCGCCTCGCCTGCTTAACGCACGCGCCCGAGCGTAATCATTCCACCGAAGGCCATAGTGACCAGCATAAAGTCACCGAAAAGTTTCTGAAGCGTATTTTGAAATGACACCTTGGACGCAAAACAGCCGCCCGGAGTCGCGCTACCGTTATCATCGATAAATTGCTGTAGCTCTTCCTTGCTCAATTCCCCGTCGTGGTTGGAATCTAAGGAATCGAACTGGGCGCGCGTTAGGCCTAGTACCAACGCCCGAGCTTCTTCGAAACTTAGACGGCCATTCTTATCCAGATCAGCAGTGGAAAAATTGCTCAAGAGCCTTTCCACATCCTGCAGGTTGGGTATTTCACCCTCACCCTCACCCTCACCCTCACCCTCACCCTCACCCTCACCCTCACCCT
>CAXBPH010000262.1:0-9868 GCA_963977445.1 uncultured bacterium
CAAGGTCATGGCGTTGCTGCCAGAAGGCGTCTCGGTTTGCCATGGCCTGGTGTCGGGTCCCGTCATCATAAGCCGACAAGGAGGTCTCAATGGCCGCCAATACGGGCGCGACCGCATCGTCGGTCAAGGGCAGCGCTTGCGGGGCACCAGCGGGACGCAGTACGGTAAAGGAGTCTCCCGATGGGGCTTCCAGTGCGACGCAGAGCTCACCCGTTTCCGTGCGAATGTTCTTGCCACCCACGATGGTTTCCAGTACCACCCGTGCGGGACCTTCCGTCCCGTGGTCAAATTCGGCTATTACTTCCTGCATGCGATACCCCGGTACCCGCAGACCTGGATGGGGGGGCGTCGCGAGGGGCGTTACCGGCTCCTCCCCATTGGGCGGCTGCTTATCCTGGGCTTCCGTGCGGGCCACGATGACGCCATCTACCCACAATCGACTTAGTCCACGAGCACGCAGTAAAATCCGTTGCTTCCCCGCGGGTATATCCACATCAGCGGCCATGCGAAGCAACACCGGTGCCTTCCAGCCATCGCGAATGCCCCAGTCATCGTAGCGCAATGGGATGCGGGGAAGGAGGAAGGCATCGCCCGTCCATTGCGAACCGGCCTCCGGAAAAACTTCGCCCTCGTTGGGCCAGCGTACGTGGGACGCCATCCCCTCGCCAAAGGTTACCAACATCTGGCCGGGTGAAATATCCGCCAGCTCCGGCATGACTTCGGGAAGGGGGCCAATCACCCGGGGGCCGCCTTCACGATTAAACCGGGCGGCCATGATTGTGTCGTCAATTATGGTCCGATGAATGGCCACGGCATCCAACGCACCCTCAAAACTGCTCGCCGGATTTCCGCCCAGGCTCGATCCGATCCAGATATCGTCATCGTCTGTCACGGGTGCCGCTTTCGTGGCACCACCCATATCCCATTTCCCCGTAATTGCCGTGCCATCTATCCAGCCCTTGACGGACTCGGGCTCGCCGAAGCGGTAGGCAATCGCAACGTGATGCCAACCCGTAATCAGATGAAACCCCTCGTTGGAGATCCAACGGTGCCAATGGTCACCGCCCGCGTTGGGATCTGTCGCAAAAAGGAAACTCAACTTCGCCACGCCACCGTCGTCACCCACGAGCCGCAGGGCCCAATTCTGATTGTCCTTGGGAAAGCGCGGGCTATTGGTCCGTCCCTTTCCGATTATATACATATTCTGACCGTTGCGAATCGTATCTATCTTGACCCAGGCCTCCAGGGTAATCGCGTCGCCATTGGTGAAGTCATAGGGACTCTCCGCACCAGGATCAGACAGGGAAAAATAGGATCCCTGGCCATCGAGATGCACGGCGGTGTTATCGGCCGAAAAATCTGGAAATTCAGGAGCCACGGGCCCCGCCTGATCACGCCGGATATCGCCTTCCGCCTTTAGTGCGGTGATTTCCTCCGTACCAAAATCCCAACGGGCCACCAGATCGCCCGCATCCGCCTGGGCCAAACCGGTCATAGTAATAAAGGACACGACGGCCAAAAACCTTATCAACAAACCCATTTCTAAAACTCCCCGAAATATGTGGGTATACTCAAATGCCCGCACCCAAATAACTCGGACGGCCATGGCATATCCTGCCATCGGGCCTCGATTCGATGCAACCGCCCGACTACGGCGACTATACTTTTCACAAAAATGCAACCTCCACTGGTTCCCACGGGCCTTGACAAAGCCGCCGGGTCTTTGGTCCAATGGGGACCGTATCGTGGCGGGGTGTGTACCGCCGCAAGTCATTGCTACACGGAGGTTTTACGTGTCGACCCAACTTACCCGGCGCGATCCGTGGCGCTGGCCAGCGCTCCTACTCTGGTTCATATTCTTTCTCATTGGCCTGTGGCCAGAGCAAAGTTTTTCGGTCATGCGCACCGCGGGCTACGTCTTCTCACAAAACGCCATTGTGAATTCCTACCATTTTATCACGTGGTGTCTCGTCGGATTTATCGTCCATTTCACCTACCACCGCTGTCTGGACTCCCGATTTCCGCCTCTGGAAGCCCTCGGGAAATCTATTCAATTGGGTGTGGTGGCCTTTGTTGCCTTTGTCGATTTGCCCGTCAAATTGATTCCCGACATTCGACATACCCTGGATCAGTCTATCGTCATCGGGATGGTCATGACCAAACTCCTGGCCTGGTTGTATTTGTACACCCTTATGGTCCGGTACTATTGGAGACGGCAATCGAATATTATCGCCTACTCCCTGCCCTGGTTGGCAATGGGCAAGAATGACCCCACAACCGCGCAGCGTAGCAACGTTTCCGGCGATTCTTCCGCATCGACCTCAGATAGCCCTGGTTCCTCCATGGAGGAGCAGGTAGATTAATTCCCGGTCAACTTCCGACTGGGTGTCATCGCTTTTGTCCGAATAGCGTTTACTAGAGGGTGGCCATGAACGATAGTACGGTTACGAAGGGACGGTAGCAGGGCGCTGAGACGTGCCCGGGCACAGGAACGACAATGCGTCGGACCGCGCCGCGCCGGTAATCGTGAACACGGGAAGATCTCAGGAAGATAGAAGGTTTTATGGCTGTCACCTCAACGATATCAGGTGTCTCACGACACCTGCGGTTGGCTATCGGGCTGTTTTCAATCGTGGCCGTATGCTCGGTGTTCGGGGGCACCCTCCGGCTGGGCACCCCGGTAATCAGCAACAATCAATATACTTTCCCCGTATTACTCCAGGGTGATTCGGAAGGCGTTGCCGCGCTGGATTTTCGCCTCGCCTACGACCCCAACGTGTTCACCCCCGTCGGCGCCCAATCGGGCCAGACCGCATTGCAGGCCCAGAAGCAAGTCAGTTCCAATATTGCTGCGCCAGGCGAGTTCGTGGTGGTAATGATGGGATTCAACCAGAATTCCGTCGCCCCCGGTGAAGTAGTGGAGCTTGTCCTGGAAAAAATTGGCGAGCCCGCCGATGGCAGCACGATTCTCCGAATTGCCGAGCCAACCCTGGCCACCCACGTTGGCATTGAAGTAGACTCCCATGGCTCCGGGCGCACCGTCCGCTTCGATATCCCCAATCCAGAGGCCAACGAGAATAAAGACGACGAAACTCCTCAGGTGGAAGACACCACTGCGGAGGAAACCCCCACCCCGGACAACGTCGAGGACGGTAGAAATACGAGTGCTTCCTTCGGAGGAGGTGGTGGTCTCATGCTCGATGATGGCCCACTGCGCGTCGCATCAGCGAATAATAAGGGTGGTGGTGATGGAAATAACACCAATACACCGGAAGTCGGCGGAACGAACACACCGAACCCCACGCCAAACACGGCCAATCCTGGCAGGGATGAGGAAGAAGCAACGCTTGTCGGGACGACCCCCATTGATGGCGCAGAATCACCCGTAAAAAACTCTACGACGTCACCGTCGAGTGAGGACCAGAACTCCCTGCTTGGAGAACCGAAAACCTCGACAGAACATCCCACCCAAGCCATTGCTACAACAGACGTTAGTAACAATGACCTGAATGGCGAAAAACCATTAAATCAAGAAGGTAGACAAGCCCCGTCCAGATACGCTATACTTTTATTGCTACTTCTTGGGTTGCCCGCTGGATTGTACTTTCTGGTGCGGGGCTCAGGAAAATAAAACAGTTAAATCACACCTCGGTGTTTAATGACTCTGCGGTCTGCTTGCAGACCGCACCTCACCGGAGATGTCGGATGCCCCCTCCGGCATCTCCTCCTTGGAATAAGCGAACCCCATGGGCCTCTCGGCCCATGGGGTATTCCTTTTTAAGGACTATCGTCAATCCATAGTAAGGACGATCTTTCCGAATTGTTCTCCCGCTTCCATACGCGCTTGTGCCTCTCGCGCCGAGGCCAGGGGATACTCGCTATCGATCACGGGCTTTAGTCCACTGGAGCTGACGGCGGCGAGCAGAGCGCGAAAGTCTTCCCGCGATCCCATGGTCGATCCCATAATCGTAAGCTGTTTCCAATATAGGGTCGAGATATTTGCCTCAACATGGGGACCCGTCGTCACGCCACAGTGAACGATACGCCCACCCTTACGACAAACCTCAACATTGACCGGCCAGGTAGCCGCACCTACCGCATCGATGACAACATCCACGCCCCGCCCCTCGGTATAGGACATAATTTCTTCTACCATCCTCGCGCTACCGTACTGCACCCCGTGATGGGCACCATACTCTGCCGCCCGCGCCAGCTTATCCACCTTGGACGACGTGACGATGATGCGCGCCCCCGTCATGGAAGCAAGTTGTAGCGCCGCCAGGGCAACGCCCCCACCGATTCCATGTATTAAGACCGTTTCTCCGCTGCGCAGGGCCGCCCGGTTCATGAGCATGCGCCACGCCGTTATATAGGCCAAAGGCAGGGCAGCCGCCTCCGTCCAGGTCAGGTGGCTCGGCTTGGCCTGCAAATTCAGACCGGGGACGGCTACTTTTTCTGCAAAAGTCCCTGGTCGCCCCATACCCACGATCGAGAATTGTGCGCATTCGCTCTGCTCACCCCGGAGGCAATAATCACATTGATTACAGGACAAGCCGGGATTGACAATAATTTCATCTCCCACATTCCAGCCACTAACGCCCGCACCTACCTCCACCACCACACCTGCCGCATCCGAACCGAGCACATGAGGCATAGGCAGGTCCGCACCGGCCCGCCCCTTACGCATCCAGATATCCAGATGATTTAATGCCGCAGCCTTGACGGCAACAATCACATCGCCCTCGTTACACACGGGCTCTGGAAGCTCCAACGGGGCAACTTGACCTATATCACCGTGGGCGTTTATACCAACTGCGTGCACACCATTCTCCTTGACAACAGTTTTCTGTTGCGTTTGACCCATGACTTCCGCTACTATAACGAGATACGAGGACTTCTTTATGAAGTCTTCGTAACGATATACTGTAGAATTTGCGACGCCAGTGTAACATTGCGGAGCAATCGAAGTATATTGTAAGAAGAACCTTTAAACGATAAAGGCTCAACAAAGGGTTTGTTGCCGAAAAGTCACGGCGATGTCAACACTTGACAACCTGCTTATGCTTCCACTATAATTCAGCGCAAGTAGATGGTCGAGTTATTTGACTGGGGTATGCGCCCCATGCTTAGTAGTTTTCTCGGCTATGTTTTGGAATGGAGATTCGCTTATGAAAGGGATAGGGATGAACAAATTCACAGGTTTCACCGCTGTAGCCGCTTTGGTCGCTTCAGCAACACTCGCAGGCTGCCCTGGCACACCAGATCGGCAGACGCAAGATTTCGCAACGGCAGGTGCCGCACAGACGGCATTGCAGGGCAACCAGCTCTACTTCATGCCTGACAGCAGCGTCAGCTACTACAGCCGCACGGTTCAGGTTCTTGATCCTGCTGCCACGTTGCCTGTAAGCCCCGTCGGCCATACCCCCGTTGACTTCAGCGCGGGTTCGGTTCAGATTCTTCCGGCTGGTACGACGGTGCTGTTTTATGGCCGCAGCTATGCCACCATGTATGTCAGTGCTGACGGTACCGTTTCTTTCGGTGCTCTTGGTAATGGTAATGGTAGCTTGGAAAATCACTTCGGCTCGACGCAGGTTTCCCTGCTTCCTGTTGACGCAACGGACGAAGTCGTTGGAACGGTTAGCTATTCCGTTTCCAGCACCGAAGTTGTTGTTACCTTCAACGGCGTTGACGGTAGCACCTTCCAGGCTGAGTTCTTCATCGCTAACACCGTGACGGGGAACGAACCTGAAGACATTGCACTTAGCTACCCCGTCGTAAGCGACACGGCTCAGGGCATTGTTGGTCTGTCCAACAACCAGCTTGCCGGCCTCAGCGCTGGTCAAGTTGCCAGCTTCCTGAATGGCCTCCGTCAGTCCGACCTCGGCACCAGCAACACTGGCACCCTGTAAGAACGACGGTTAATTATCCATTAGCTTAGTCAAAGCGCCCTTTCTCTTCGGAGAAAGGGCGCTTTTTCGTTGTAGGAAGTGTCGACAGGGCGTGATGGCTCTCCTGTCGACCGAACCAAGACTCGGCACACACCACGCCTTCCACGAGTCCCACACACCAACGAACCTGACAGGTTGAATATTCCCTACGCCCCCCCCCACACACACACTCACACACCACCAACCTTCCCTACGTAGAGAAAACGCATTGTACCGACATCGGTGGGCGACATAGCGGCAAGATCTGAAGTCTGGAACAAGCTGGGACCTCGACCTGAGAGCAACCGGGAGCTGACTCACTAACCGCGAAGACCTGAAAGCAGAAACTTCATCGGGGTGACAAAGGAATATCCCCCAAGGGCGCCACCGACGCCCGAAGGAGCGTGGCAGGGGAGCTCATGGGCGCACCGACACACTGCATACCATGATGTGGAAACCCCATTGAGGCAACCATGAGATAATCCCAAGGGTGCCACCTACCTTCGCGCAGAGGAGTATTGTAAGGAGCCTATCGGAAAACGGCTCTGAATACGAATTGGACTCAGAACACCCGAATGAAAATGCCATCCCCACGATCACCCCAAACTGGTCGCGGCCCCTTTGGTGGAAACAAAAACAACGACCACCACGCCATCCGCAGTGCAGGGCCCGTTAGCCAAAGAAAAAGGCCAACTGGCTGAGCTCTTGCTCTCGCCAATCGGCCTTGAACGATTTTTAGCCCTAAGAGGCCTGTATTTCCTTACTGCTCTTCAAGAACAACCAGAAAATCATTGTAGCTTTGACCGTTATTCGCGGTCACCGAAACAACCTTCCAGCCACCCTGCAACAGTTCTTCCAAATCATTTTTTCCAGAACCGTTTGATTGAATAATTAATGCGCGTTGCATACTACCACTCCTACAAGTTAATAATTTTCGTCTGGGTCTCGCCCGTTGGCCATCAGGGCCGTGCCACCCCCTGAGGATAGAAGCCATTAAGATACTTGAGCGTGTCGTGACAATTCAACTGTCCCGGCGCGGTTGGCTCTCCCAGGAACGTGTAGGTTAACAGGGAACCCAATGCCGGGAAGAATATCCGTGACGCCATACCATAGGGCCCCATGCCCACAACGATGATATTGTCGTCGCAATGGGCCAGTGTAAACGCCGCCAGGCGCCGGCCATCTTCTGCCGTATTACAACGGGCCGCCACCTTAACGATGTCCACGCCGGCAGCGCGCCCGGCCGCAAACACTTCCTCCAGCCGTTTTGCTGAAGGAGTCTCATCAAAATCGTGGAACGACCCAATCACGATTTTACCCGAATCATGGGCAGCCGCAACCACCGCGTTGGTGATGGAGCCTACCAACACTTCCACGTCGACGGCATCCACAACGGGCAATACCGCGCGGTAACTCGCCAGACGCTGCTCTTCGTTGCCACGCCAGGCGCCGCCCTCGTCTTGATGCCGGATGGTTGCCAGCCGATTAAACCCCTCATACTGCTCTGCAAACGCCACATGGGCTGCGGGCGAGGTATCCGCCAAACCATCAAGCCGAAGCTCTACGATGGCGTGGGGACACTCCATCGCCAGATCGGCTGGCGATACCGGGCGCTGAATCGCAATAACCACCGCAGGTTTTTCGCCCAGCTCTATGGTTCCCAAGGTTAACATGCGTCTTATACTCCTATTCTAAAATCCAACGAAACATAAAGCAGGTCAGCTTCGCGATTCGCGGGACACTTTCTTGTTCCACTCTTCCATCAAACGAGGACGTTCTTTCCAGCGACGATGAAGCCACAACCACTGCGTTGGATAGGCCCGTACGATAGACTCAATTACATCCTGACAACGCTGAGAATTCCGCACCAGGTCCCCGCGCAAATCCTTCGTCCGCTCCATTTCGATGGGCGGATAAAATCGCAGGTTATAACTGTAGTCTTCGTTGCGGGTCACTGAAAGGGGAAGGATGGGCACTTTGGCCCGTACCGCAATCATAACGGGCGCGATCGTCGCCCAGCAAGGGGCTCCAAAAAACGTCACCGGCACCGCGCTATCCCGGGGGCTCTGGTCGATGAGCACGCCGACCTTATAGCCGTCTTTGAGGCGCTGAATAATCTCTTTGCCCGCATTGTCTTTGGGGATCGTAACGACATTGCACGAACTGCGCACCCGGTCTATCGCACGATCCATCCGGGGGTCATCAAAAGGGCGCACGACCTCCGCGACTTTCAGGCCCTTCTGGGCCATAAAAGGGCCCGCGAGCTCCCAATTCCCCAGGTGAGCACCGATGCACAGATAGCCCTGATCAGGATCCACATTCTCATAGCCCAGAACGTGAACCCTTGTACCCAACTCACCACCGGGCATGCGCAGGATGTGGGAGAACTCAGCGGCGACCAGGGCGATATTGTCCACAGCCCCACGACAGATCGTTTCTTTTTCTGCCGTGGTGAGAGAATCCCCATAGGCCCGATCAAGATTTTCCAGGGCAACCTGACGCACCCGGGGAACCAGTCGACCCAGCACGCGCCCGGTAAGCAGTGCCAGCCGTCGATTCAAGGACAGGGGCAGGATTCCAGACAGACGAATAAAGAGAAGGGTGGATGTAGTGGTAATTGCCTGCACCACGGGATTGCGGCGGCGCGCCATGAAATCAGGACTCCAGGGTAATCGTCTGGCCGATTTCAGGAGCGAAGGTGGTATATCCGTTTCCTGTGTTGGCGTTCATCCAGTCAATGGCTTCGGGATCGCCATGGACAAAGACCACATTCTTGGGCTTAATGTGTTCGATGATTCCCTGCAGGGCACTACGGGGCGCGTGGGCACTGAAGGAGAAGCGCTGGATGTTCTCCAGGGCAATAGGCACCGCCGGGCGGTCGATGCCAAAAGAAAGTTCGTCACCGGGCGAGGCTTGGGTCAACTTGTATCCCAGGGTCTCGCTATCCAGATAACCCACAAAGAAGATACCATGCTTCGTAGACTGTACCATCTCTTCGGTGATCAGGGCAGACGGCGTGTTTTCCAACATCATTCCGGACGTCGCAACGATGATGCACGGCTTCGAAATCAGCTTCTTCACCACACCTGGCTTCCAGACATTGCCGATCCGACGATAGCCGTCGAGGGGCCGCAATATGGCATCGGGAAGCATGTAATCTGTAAAACGATCGTAGAGCTCGTAAACGGCCCGACCCAGACCCGAAGCGTAGACGGGCACGTTGGGCACCAATCCCTCTTCCTGAAGGCGGGAAACAAAATTCAGCACTTCCTGCGTCCGGCCCAATGCGAAGCTGGGGATAAGAACCGTACCCCCATTTTCCAGCACTTCGGCCATTTGAACGCCCATGCGATAGATTTCGTCTTGATAGCTCACCACGCCGCCCAAATCATTGGCACCGTGGGTAGACTCGATAATCAGGGTATCCACGTGCACGTCTTTGGGCAAGGGATCAAACCCATCGATAAGCTCTTGCCGCGTCTCACACACATCACCCGTGTAATAGATGGTATGATCCGGCGCTTTAATCAGGATACTGGCACTGCCAAGCACGTGACCAGCGCGGCGAAAACTCGCCTCGACCGGAAGGCGCATCGGCAATTTGAAGGATTTATCAAACTCGTGGCCCTCGAAACGCTGCATGGCATATTCCACATCTTCATGTTCATAGAGTGGATAGTCTCGAATGCCCCGCTCCCGCGCCAGGAGCCCCATGACCGAAACACTGTTGTGCAGCATTCGATCAACAATACGCACCGTGGGTATGGTGGCGTGGGCCTTTAGTCCGGGATATTCCCGCATAAGATAGGGGATGGAACCGCAATGATCCTGGTGGGCGTGGGTAACCAACAAGACGTCGGGTGCCCGCGTTAACATATCGAATTCAGGCAAGGCGTCGCGCCCATCCTTTTTGGGATGGGTGCCGCTGTCAAGCAGAACGT